>CAZLKP010000106.1:7664-12011 GCA_964560095.1 uncultured Bacteroidia bacterium | reverse complement strand
AGCTGGAGAAACAGGGCCAGCAGCACCAACACCAGCAAAATACCCACAGCCCCATTACCAGTCAGCAGGTCGATCCGCTGGCGCAGGAGGACCGAACCATCGTTAATCACCGTCGCCGTCACATCTTGGTGCCGTTCATTGAATTCGCCGAGATAGTTATTGACCTTCTCTGCGATTTCCAGAAGGCTTTCATCAATGGTGTTGCTGACACTCACCGTGACAGAAGGCTTTCCATTGACGAAGGACGCGCTGGGGGCGTCTTCAAACTGATCGCGAACTTCGGCCACCTCATAGAGATAGACCTTGCGACCATCTGGGCTGCTGGCTACTTCAATTTCACGAATGGATTCTGCGAAATAGTTCTTGGATCTGGTTCGGATCAGGACCTCTTCACGGGCATTTTTGATGGTTCCACCTGTAATTTCCAAGTTGGAGGATGCAACTGCTCGGCTTACCTGATCAAAGGTGAGGCCATAGGCACGAAGGACATCTTCCTTTACCCGGATTTCGATTTCCTCTTCGGGAAATCCGCTCAGCCCGACCTTGGAAATGCCCTCTTTGGCCAGCAAGTCCGATTCTACCTCCCGGGCATATTCTTTCAATGTCCGAAGGTCCACATTTCCACTAAGGGAAAAGTTCAGGGCCAGGGTCAGAAATTCTTGCTTAAAGACCACTGGCGGCTCCAGGTCCACTGGGAAGGAGGGGATCTGGTCCACGGCATTTTTTACATCCTGAAGAAGCAGGTCGATATTGTAGCCTCGTTTGATCTCCACAGTCACGGTTCCGGCATTTTCTCTGGAAACGGAGGTGACGCGATCGACGCCTGTCAGGCCTTTGAGGTTATCTTCAACTTTGTTGATAACTCCTTCTTCTATCTCCTCGGGAGAGGCTCCAGGGTACACGAGTTGAACGGCGATCAGCTTGGTTTCGGTTTCCGGGAAAAAGGTACTTTTTAGGCTACTCAGTCCCAGAAATCCCAGAACAAGAATCACAAGCATCAGTATGTTCCCGGTAATCGGGTACTTGATAAAATAGGTAATGACTTGTTTCATCTGTACAAATGTGAGATAAGAGGCTTACTGTAGTTGAAATAGGGAAACCGACATGCCATCGTAGGCTGCGGGCAGAGTCTGTGTAACCAGCCAGGCACCATCCTTTATGCCTCTGACCAGGACATTATTGTCGGAATACTGAAGGGCTTCCACTGTCACTTTGCGGAGAGTGCCGGGCGTTAGTCTACCCTCAATGGTATCATTCTCCGCTGGCATACCGACAAAAACCGTTTGATCATCCATCAACAGGCTGCGGTCTATGGTAGCAACATCTGTCAGATATTGTCCTTTCACCCTGCCTTTGAGGTACATGCCTTCGCGCAGAGACTGGCCACTGACACTGATAAAAATGCGCACGGTCTGTGTACTGGCGTCAATGGCATCTGAAATCCGGAGCACCCGGCCATTCCAGGATCCGGCAATATCTTCAGAGGTGAGCGTCACGGTACTTCCGGGCTTCAGAAATTGAATATCGCGCAGGTTCACAGAAGCTTCCATTTCATATGAATAGGGATTGAAAAACTCCCCCAGTTTCTGGCCTACCCTAACAAGCGTTCCTTCGGTGATGTTGCTTTGTGATATTCGGCCATTGAAGGGCGCATAAATTTTGTACTTGGCCAGTCGGGCTTCCTGTGCCTGGATAGAATAATAGAGGTTCTGAATGTTCTTGGCGGTGAGAAAGTAGCTTTCCTGTTCAGAACTTGCCTCTGGCAGAGCAGGAAGCGGTTTTTCAAGGGCTATACTACCGAGATAGGCATCCCACTTGGGGAAAGCATCGGGATAGTCTGCTTTCAGATCGGGAAGCATGAGTGTGATCTGGTTCATCAGGGAACCTTTTTGTGCCCGCAAATTCATCAGAAATTCACGGTCCGACATGTTGATCAGGACTTCTCCTTTGCGGAAATAGGTCCCTTCCTTGAAGAGCTTTCCGGAGCTCTTATAAGTAGCGGAAACCTCGGAAAAGATCTCGACGCGGTCGCGGGCGAGCAGGCGTCCGTTCACTTCAATATTGGCGGAGCGGTCTTCGATCACCACGGGCCGATAAGAAACCTGTGTCACGTTGTTCGCCGCAGGAAGGCGGGGCGCAGGTTTTTTTTGGCTGGAGATCAAACTCGAAATCCCGAAGCCTGCACCGAGGATCAGGACCACAAAAATAATCGAAACGATGGCCGGTCTCATGGGATAATATAGGTTGCAAATGGGTAGCATGACGGTTACAAATGTAACCGTATGCAAAAAAAGTTATAGGTAATGTCGAATGTTCACAAGAATCTTTTGCAGCACCTTGCGGCATTTTTGAATATCGGCAGGTGAAATACTTGAAAGCGCTTCTTCCTGCACATCGTCTGCGATGGGCAAGAGTTCATCCCGTAGTTCTTTGCCTGCGTTGGTGAGGTAAATAAGTTTGTTTCTACGATCTGTCTGGTCGGGCACACGCAAGACGTAATTAAGCTCCTCCAACCGGTCAATCGCCCGTGTCATGGCTGTTTTGTGCTGCCCGGCATATTCTCCGAGGCGCGCCTGATTCTGTCCGTCAATTTCCCACAAATGAACCATCACAATCCATTCTTCCATGCTCATTTCGTGCCCGCCCGCCCGCATGCGCTCCGTGAAGGAGCGCGACATGGCCCGGCCAATCATACCGATCAAACGGCCCAAAAATGGTGCGGATTGTGAGTGTGGATTGTTTTCCATTTGGTTACAGCCGTAACTAACGGAGCCCGTAAGAAAAGGTTTGCTGAAGGCGAAAATTAATTCGAAATCGTTCTATCTAAAAGGAAAAACGCTCCGCAACAGTCGTTACGGAGCGCCTATAAAGTACCTGCACAAACACCAGAGGTTAATTGAACCCCAAAAAAACATATATGGAGCTGCCAATCGATCTCGGTAATCCCCTGTGCCGACCGAAGCCGGACCTCCAGAAGAGTGGGGCCCGCCCTTAACCGACCGAGCCATTCTCCAATTATCTACCTGTTAGGTTCAAAAACAGCTAGCGATGCCTGTGCAGGAGTTTTTATATCAAAGATGAATCGCAAGATACAACCTGCACGGCCCAAGGTCAATGCCAAATCCAAATCCTTCTCTTACATTCTACGAATGCCAACAAACCGCACTTCATACCAACGCAGGTCAAAGATTCGTTCTTTCACTACACCGCGTTTGCTGGCATGAATCACAACAATATCCTCGCCTGATCCCGAAATGATAATGCCGACATGGCCGATCCGGTCTGAGTCGAGGTTGCTTCCCTTAAAAAAGATGAGATCTCCGGGCAATTCTTCTCCCGGCTCTACCTTACCTCCCGCTACCCATTGCGATCGGCTGTCACGCGGAATCGGATGGCCTGCCTGCTTAAACACAAAACTCGTGAGGCCCGAGCAATCAAACCCTTCCGAGCTTTCACCCCCAGCCCGATATGGCGCACCAACCAGGGATTCTGCCACTTCGACAACGGCACCTGTCCCTGGGCCACGCTCTTTACCAACATCGCTCCAAAAATACCACAACACCCCCACCCCTATACCGATCAATATCCATCGTTTCATGCCTGCCATACTCATTACATTGGTGACGGCGATGCGTTCCTACCGTCACGTAACGATATGAACGAATTCCCCGGGAATTCTGTATTTTCCTTCATTAAACAACGCTAACTCTACACTCAAATCATTTTTAGACTATGGACATGTCACAAAAACTTATTTTCAGAGGCTCTGTGTTGATCCTGGGCCTGGTGATCTGGCTATTTCCCACCAGCCTGTCGGCACAGGCAGATGACTGCCTCGGTTATTGGAAAACCATCGACGACGAAACCAAAACCACCAGGTCGGTCGTGCAGATTTACAAGCAGGGAGACCGCTATTTTGGTAAGGTGGTGAAGCTGTTTCGCAAGGCCACTGAAGAGCGCGATCCCTATTGCGATGCATGCGACGACGACGACCCGAGGTACAAGCAACGGGTTCTGGGTATGGTCATTCTGGAAGACCTGGAGTGGGATGCCAGCGACGACGAATGGGATGACGGCGTAATCCTGGACCCCAAAAAGGGGGAGCTGTATGATTGCTACATCGCTCTTGAAAGCCAGGATAAATTAAAAGTGCGCGGCTTCATTGGCCTCTCGATCATCGGCAGAACCCAGTACTGGTTTCGGGTGGAAAAACCCGAAGGACCGGAGATTGTCGTGGTGAGCGAATAGATCCGTTCCATTGACCACACCCAACAAAGCCTCATGTCTTATACATGGGGCTTTGTTCATTTGTTGGGTTTTTCCGGGAATTCTCGATGACATTTCCCG
>CAZLKP010000106.1:0-7654 GCA_964560095.1 uncultured Bacteroidia bacterium | reverse complement strand
CATTTCCCGATTTTATACGTATGTAGGGTGTGCTTCATCAAAAAGAACTTTACATATTTGATTTCGACGGAACAATCGCTAACTCTGTCCCTGCTGCCCTGCAGATTTTACAGGATCTAGGAGATGAATATCGCCTTCCGACGGTGTATCCGGAGCTGGTCTCCGAACTGAAGCACAAAAGTGTGAAGGAGCTCATGCACATGGCGGGCCTCACCTGGATTCAGGTTCCCGGTTTTTTGAAAAAAGCTCGGATCAGGTTTCGGCATATGATCCACGAGGTGGAGCCTTTTGAGGGTCTCCCTGAGATCATCTGCAGAATGAAGGAACAACATCACAGGCTGGGCATTCTTACATCCAACCGAGAAGACAATGTCAGAGACTTCCTTCAACGGCATGATCTGGAATTGTTTGATTTCATCGAATCCTCCACCTCTCTGTTCGGCAAATCCCGGAAACTCAACAGAATTGTGAAGCATACAGGAGTCTTTCCTCATGACATGGTCATGATCGGAGATGAAGTGCGTGATATCAATGCTGCCAAAAAGGTGGGTGTTTCTTCCGTAGCGGTGACCTGGGGATTTAATTCTCCAAGGTTACTGAAGACCAGCAACCCTGACTTTATCGTTGGGTCACCCGGAGAGCTCGATCAACTGCTTTGTTCGCCTTCGAGTTCCGGCAACACATAGCCTTCATTTCCCCGTAGCTGGCTGATCATTTCTTTGACCATGGTCGGCATGTCGTAGGTTTCCTCCCAGCCCCAATCTCTCCTGGCATAGCTATCATCAATAGAACCTGGCCAGCTACCGGCAATTTGCTGGCGAAAATCTGGCTCATATTTCCATGAAAACGCTGGCAGGTGCCGCTGGATCTCCCGGAACAACTGCTCCGGGGTGAAGCTCATCGCAAATAGATTATAGGAAGACCGGATGTGAATTTTCTCGGCCGGGGCTTCCATCAGCTCAATGGTTGCCCGGATGGCGTCTGGCATGTACATCATCGGAAGCTCTGTTTCTTCTGCGAGAAAACAGCTAAATCGGTCTCTCCGGAGAGCATGATGAAAAACATCCACAGCATAATCAGTCGTGCCACCTCCGGGCTTCCCCCTGAACCCGATCAGGCCGGGATAGCGAATGCTTCTCACATCCATCCCGTATTTTTCGTGATAATATTCACACCAGCGCTCCCCCGCCAGTTTTGAAATCCCATACACTGTGACAGGTTCCATCACGGTGCGCTGGGGGGTAGAATCGTGTGGAGAAGTTTCGCCAAAAACCGCGATGGAACTGGGCCAAAACAGCCTGGAAGCATCTGACTGCCTGATGGCTTCCAGGCTGTTCAACAGCGCTTCCATATTCACCTTCCAGGCGAGTTGCGGTTCTTTTTCGCCCTTGGCCGACAGAATAGCCGCCAGATTGTAAATGGTCGAGACACCATGTTCTCGGATCACATCAATCTGGGCCTGCAGATTCAGCGCATCGAGTTGCTGGTAGGGACCTTCATACCCCTCCGGACGGGGCCGAATATCGGCTGCTAGGACCTTGTCTGTGTTGTATCGCAGGCGTAATTCCCGGACAAGATCATGACCGATTTGTCCTAGCGCGCCGATTACAAGCACAGTGCCTGAGGGAGATGAAAACTGCATGGATTATGGGATTTTTCGTGGGCGAATAACCTAAAAAATGGGTCTAAATTAGGAGAAATACAAACCCCAAGCGAAAGAGATTGTTGCAAGGGCAGCCTTATGCTGCAAGGGGGAGAAAATCCTCCTGTGAACGTAGAAACCGCTCCATCACAAAGGTCTGAATTGTGTAGAATTCCTCCTCTCCCACCACCCATCCAAACCAGGAATTGGGATTGTCTTCCCGTTCATACATGACCACTTTCCGCTCGCTGCCATCAGCTAAGCTGAGCGAAACGGTCACGTCTGGTTGTTGTAGCTTCAATTTTTCCATCACAGTAGGAAACTTTCTTGAGGCAAAGGATTCCGCAAATATTGCCTTCTGAAATTGATCGAGATAATCGCTGAGCGCCTGTTGGTCGGGGATGGTGCCTCCGGGCTGGAGCTTCCATGCTTCCTCCGGCTCACGCGATAGCCACAGCTGGGTTGAGGATTCTCCGGAATATTCGATCCGGATGCCCGTCAGTTCGGCCTGTTGCACCCGCCATAGGAGTTTTTCCCGCCAGATGTCCACATCAATGGTAAAAAACGGATTGATGTAGCCCTGAAGATCCGGCCGCTCCACGATGAAGGGCTGGCTGGCTCCCTCCAGTTTCATAAGCGTACCACGGCTGTTTCGTGTGCTGGTGCCGACCAGGTAGGTCTTGATGGGACCATCGGGTCCCTCGACTTCTACCCGAGTGTGCATCAGCCCCAGAATTTTTTCTGCCGATTCGATGCCGGAGCCTGTGAGGGCCTCCTTCACCTGTATGTGTTTCAGGGTGGTCAGCAAATGTCCGATTTGAGGTTGAAAGGCGCGGTAGGTGCCATTGACCTCCCAGACGCCCGAGTCGATTTCCTCCAGATCGACACGAGTGATTTCCCGGTTTTCCTGCATTTGAATGATACGGATGTGGCTGACCCATGCGGTATCTTCCAGCGCAAAGGCTGTGTCATTGGGATTTAGGGAGCTCCCACGTTCACCTGTGGAGAGAAACCAGATCATGCCCCCAAGCAACACCACGATGGCGGCCATTCCTATCCAGCTATTTCGGTTTTTCATATCATCCTCTGCATTTAGCCCGACGAAAATAGGAAAATCCAACCGGGTAAGCAGCCAAAGCAGCAGTTTTTCGGGTGAAAGACCAGAATCATATTCGCCATTGGGTTGCATCAGAAAGGGTGAAAATGATCTGCAAGTATCCGCGATGAATACATTTCAGGTATTCCCTCAGATACGTGTTCTTGCAGATAAAGAAATCGTATTCATGACGGGGAAAAACCTATCCTCTGCCTTTTTCTTGCTCTGCCTGATTTTGATTGGAATCACCCCGCAGCTGCTGGCGCAGCGATCCGGATATGTCCATGTGGCCACAGGCACAGCAGTCTATACCGGTGATCTGAGTGATAGCTGGACCAACAACCATATCAGCCCGGCCCTGAGTCTTCAGGGAGGGGTTTATGTTCATCCCGTTGTAAGTTTTCGGGGATCACTGACGTACGGAAGCATCGGTGCCTCCGACGTGGATGCTGCAGGCGAAGAAAGAAGAAACCGGAATTTGTCGTTCCAAAGTCCGGTCGTAGAACTGCAGGCAGGTATTGTATATGAGTTGTGGGAAGACAAAGATTTCAGGCTCCGCTGGAAGAAAAAAGCCCACTTTAGCCCCTTTTTGGCTGCTGGTGTGGCCGGTTTTTATATGAACCCGTCGGCAGCACATCAGGGCACCACTGTCCCCCTTCAGCCTTTGGGGACAGAAGGGCAATGGCTCGACGGGCACCCGACCGGGCCATACAACCGGGTGCAACTGAGCCTCCCTGTAGGGGCTGGCCTCTCTGTGCGGCTCCCCAACAGGGTATCTGTCTGGGCAGAAGCCGGTTTCAGAAAGACGTTTACCGATTACATCGACGACGTAAGCACCTCCTATGCCAACCCGGATGCACTTGCCGAAGTGGGTGGTCCTCTGGCTGCAACACTCGCTGATCCATCCCTGGAGGCGAACCCGGCAGGTTCCATGCGTGGGAATGACGGCGCCAAAGACGGCTATGGATTTCTCACCATTGGGGTTGGATACTTTTTTGGTCGCTGATCCTGTGAGTCAGAACTTTGTGCAGTTGAGACAACCATTTTAACGGCTGTGCCATGCTAAAAAGCATTCGGGTAGAAAATTTCTAGTTTTACATTCCCCATTAGGTCGAATCCACACCATTGTCCCCTCAAGCTTTTTTACAGACCCAATAATCCGACCTGTATGTTTCAACGTCATCTACTGACCTTACTCTGTCTTATTGGAATTTTTTCAGGACTTCAGGCTCAGCGTACCCATTCCTTCTCAGTAGGAATCGGCACCTTGTATTACTATGGAGATCTGACAGACAAATTCAACAACTCACTGGTTAGACCTGCTGTTCAGCTGGGCTACAATCGGTACATCCTGCCCAATCTCAGTTTCCGCACCGCCGTCCAGTATGGAGAAATTGGTGCTGCAGACAACATGGCTCTGGACCAAGGAAGGGAGATCAGAAATCTTCACTTCAAATCCCACATTGCTGAGGTAAGCGGTGTGCTGATGTATGAATTTTTCCAGGATAAAAACTTTGGAAACGACTGGGTTGGCAAGCCGCACATAACGCCATACGTGTTCCTGGGCGTTTCTTTGTTTCATTTCAATCCTCAAGCCAGGATTGACAACGAATGGTACGAACTACAGCCCCTGGGCACAGAAGGCCAATTCATCCCTAACAGTGGCAATCCCGGTCCCTACTCCCTGATTCAATGGAGCGCTCCATTTGGTGTCGGGGTGAATATGCGACTGACGCCATACACTGGTATCGGCTTTGAGCTCGGGTATCGAACGACCTCCACCGACTACCTGGATGATGTGAGTACCGTGTACCCGGATTTTGAAGCCCTGGGGCAGGCATCCGGCGACCTGGCCGTGGCCCTGTCTGAGCGTTCCAAAGGCGGTAGGTTCAGCCCCGGAGACAAGCGCGGCAATCCGGATTCCAAAGACAGCTACTTCTTCACGGCATTTACCATCAGTTACTATCTGAGCCGATTCGCGTCCAGAGAATAGTAGCCGCCTGATCAGAATCGGTCCGGTAATTGTGACAGTAACCAGTGAAGGTCATTTGTGAAAAATGAGTGTGGGGCCATCTGCCAGGGTGGCCTCTTCCTGTTTAAACCTTTTCGCTCACAACAATCTCATTATTGGTATGTTTGTTTCGTAGCGATAATTGTTATGAAGCGGCAAGAGGTAACTGTAGAAACTTTTCTGCGCTTGAGCGAAAAACCGGCCTGGAAAACAGTGGATGTGAGAACCCCCCGTGAATACCTTTCCGGACACATGCCCGAAGCAGAGAGTATTCCCCTGTTTGACGACGACGAGCGGGCAGAAATCGGCACGCTGTATAAGCAGCAGGGACGGGAAGCCGCTTTTCTGCGCGGCCTGGATCTGGTTGGGCCCAATATGTCCGCGTTTGTGCGGCAGGCGGCTGACCTGTCGCCGGAAAAAAAGCTACTGGTTCACTGCTGGCGCGGTGGCATGCGAAGTGGCAGCCTCGCCACCCTGTGGCGGGCGGCGGGCTTTGAAGTAATCACCCTGGAAGGCGGATACAAAGCCTACCGGAGATTTTTGCGGGAGAATCTGTCGCGTCCCCTGAATATCATCGTGCTTGGCGGGATGACTGGTAGTGGAAAAACAGCTGTGCTGCATGCCCTCCGGGACATGGGCGAGCAAGTCATTGACCTGGAAGGGCTTGCGCATCATAAAGGATCTGTATTTGGCGCTATTGGTGAAAAGCCACAACCCTCTACCGAACAGTTCGAAAACAACCTCTTGCAAGTAGTAAGACATCTGGACCCCGAAAAACCTGTCTGGATAGAGGACGAAAGCCGAATGATTGGTAAGGTATTTGTGTCAAATGAACTCTGGAATCAAATGGCAAGCGCCCCGGTTCTTCGGCTGGTTGTGCCCAGAGCCCTTCGCATCCGGCGACTCGTTGAAGACTATGCCGATGGAGATCCGGAAGAAGCCAAAACTGCTATCCAAAAAATCTCCAAACGCATGGACGGAAAGACTGTGAAGGAGGCGGTTTCTGCACTTGACCGTGGAGATTTTGCCACTACTGCCGATCTCGTTCTTGGCTACTATGACAAATTCTATCTTAAATCCCTGAATCAAAGACCTCCGGAAACCGTCAATATTATCCGAATCACTGATCCTGACCCTCATCAGGCAGCTCAACAACTTCTGGCCATCCAGCCAGAACGAACCTAGCCTCTATGACAGACGCCGACATAGTCAAACTCACACAATACAGCCATGGGGCCGGGTGTGGATGCAAAATCTCCCCCCAGGTGCTCGACACCATCCTGAAGACCAATCAGCTGGCATTGCCCGATCCCAACCTGCTGGTTGGGAACGACAGCCGCGATGATGCGGCTGTGTATGATCTAGGCGATGGCACTGCCATCGTAAGCACCACGGATTTTTTTATGCCCATAGTGGATGATGCCTTTGATTTCGGGAGAATTGCTTCGGTGAACGCTATCAGCGATGTGTATGCCATGGGTGGCATCCCTATGATGGCCATTGCTATTCTGGGCTGGCCCATCGATAAGCTGCCCGCAGACGTAGCTCAACAAGTGCTTGAAGGTGCCCGAAACACATGTGCTGAAGCCAAAATTTCTCTGGCAGGTGGTCACAGCATCGACAGTCCGGAGCCGATTTTCGGCCTGGCAGTCACTGGCCGCGTAAACGTCGCTAATATCCGCAAAAACGGCGGAGCCCTTACCCGCTGCAAATTATTCCTCACCAAGCCCCTTGGGGTGGGCATCCTGTCCACCGCCCAGAAGCAAGGGAAGCTCAAGGAGGAACATGCCACCATTGCGAGAGACTCCATGGTTATCCTGAATCGGTTTGGGGAAATTTTTGCCCGCTACGCCTATGTCAAGGCCATGACCGACGTAACTGGTTTTGGCCTCATGGGCCATCTGGTCGAGATGTGCCAGGCTTCACGGCGGGGCGCCCGAGTGGAAGTATCCAAAGTGCCCATCTTTCCAGAGGTGGATGAATACATTGACACCGGCTGCATTCCCGGCGGTACCAATCGCAACTATGCCAGCTACGAACAGCATCTCTCCGAACTGACCGACTACCAGAAGGCCATTCTCTGTGACCCGCAAACCTCCGGCGGGCTGCTTGTGGCCGTCGTCGCTGAATACGAGCGTGAGTTCAAACAAATGGCTCAGGGCCTTGGTCTGGAACTGCATGCCTTCGGTGAAATCACAGAAGATCAAGACCCGATGATTGAGGTGGTGTGAAGACAGTTGAGGGTTGGAAGTCGAGTTGTTCTGCCTGAAGCAAGCGTTCGGATCGCAGTTTTTAGCTACATCGCGGGCAGCGGTCAAGAAAGTGCTCGTAGGCAGTAATGGTAGGTATCCTATCTTTTGAACGCGCTTCCAGCCTTGTTCGGTTTGCAGTTGTTCGATTCGTTCGAGCGAGTCATCCCTGTATTTTCCCTCGGGAAAGAGCCTGTGCCCCGTAACAGTTTCCCAAACGACACGACCGCTTTTTGAGTCAACCAGGCGTTTGCGTGTTTTTTCGCTGGCTGATGCGCCTTTGGAGCAAGCCTGGCCGCATCAGGCTGGGTTAAAATAGCTCGATATTTCTCGAAAAACTACTTTGCCAATCGAATATCCCGATTAATCGGGGGAACCTCAAAATTCTTCCGCTGACAGATTACTAGTACCCAGGAACCAGCATTTAACCCCTGCTATCTATCCCGGAATCAAGTCTTTACCCGTTACGATCTGAACATCTTCGCCCTCAGATTTGGCCATGAGAGTGGTGAGGGTGAGATCGCCGACGATATTCACGGTGGTGCGGCACATGTCGAGAATCCTGTCCAATCCGAAAATGAGAGCAATGCCTTGCTCAGGCACATTTAGGGTGCTGAGGACCAGGGCCAGGGTGATCATGCCTGCGCCGGGGACAC
>CAZLKP010000105.1:11354-12024 GCA_964560095.1 uncultured Bacteroidia bacterium | reverse complement strand
CGCTCTGTAATCAACCATTCGCACCGTATAAAAACGCTATATACTTGCCTTGATGAGGATGAAAATTTGCTTGTAGCCATCGGATCATCCAAACAAACACGCCTAAATCGCCTGCACGGAAATCCTCACCTTCCCGGTCTCGACCGCCTTCTGGAATTTGACTGGCAGTCTGGGGGCCATGACACGCTAACTTATGCTGGGATCCGCCTCGACGAGGATATTCACATGGATGCCTGGCTGGGTGGCCCACTGATGACAGAAGGAGTAGCCACCAGCTCCAGCGGTCCCAAACACCTAAGGCCTGTGCCCCGTCACATTCGTTTTTTTGCCCATCTGGCACTAGATGAAAAACATCGTTTTACCTTCATCTGGGATTCTGAAGGACAGGGGCATTGGTATTGGAACGGTAGTTTTTGTAACAGCTGGAATTTCCTCGCAACGCCATGAATGTTCAGTTGGTGTGAACCTCTCATTTCTTCAGGGGTATGCAGATATCAGACTCTATTCGTTCTGAAGGAGTTTCTTATATTCGGCACGGAATTCAGCGGAAATACATTGCCCGACCTCGCATACCTACATCAGACATGGATTTTAAAAAACTGAATAATCTCACAGGCTGGGTGGTTTTTGCCATTGCCCTGGCCTCTTATTTACTGACCATGGCTCCCAC
>CAZLKP010000105.1:10365-11344 GCA_964560095.1 uncultured Bacteroidia bacterium | reverse complement strand
GTTGGAGGTACCACACCCGCCAGGGGCTCCCTTTTATCTGCTCATAGGCAGAATTTTTGCTATGCTGGCATTCAGCGATGTAGAGAGTATTGCCCTGATGCTCAACATTATGAGTGCCCTGACCAGTGCGTTCACGGTGCTGTTTACGTTTTGGATCACTACCCACCTCGGCAAAAAAATGGTGGGAGGAGATGAAAGCAAGTTTTTACTTCCTCAGATCGTGGCTATCCTCGGGGCTGGTACAGTAGCGGGTCTCGCTAATGCCTATGCAGACTCCTTTTGGTTTAATGCTGTGGAAGCGGAAGTTTATGGCATGTCTTCCTTCTTCACAGCTGTGGTGGTATGGCTCATGTTCAAGTGGGAAGAGCGTGCCGAGGGGCCCGGTAACCTGCGATACATTGTGCTGATCGCTTATCTCATGGGGTTGTCCATCGGTGTTCACCTACTCAACCTCCTGACCATTCCGGCCCTCGCCTTCATTTACTATTTCCGCAAGTACGAGTTTTCCTGGAAAGGTTTTTTCGTCACTTCTGCGATTTCCGTGGCCATTCTGGGGGTTATTCAAACGGGCATCATTTTGTGGACATTCGACCTGGCATGGCTCTTTGAGCGAACGCTCAGTGGCATACAGGATACCAATGGCCGCGTACTCAGCGGATTGGGGATGCCTATCGGAACCGGTGTTGCCATTTTCTTTATTCTGCTGTTTGGCCTCCTTGGCTATCTGATCTATCGCAGCCAGCGTCTCGGCCAGGTCAACCTGAATCTGGCACTGATCAGTACCCTGGTTATTTATATCGGGTTTGCCTCATACCTCATGATTCCGATTCGGTCACAGGCCAATCCACCCATCGATGAAAATAACCCTGAAAATACCCAGTCTTTTCTCAGCTACATGAAGCGCGAGCAATATGGAAGCCGCCCCTTGCTGAAGGGGCCTCTCTACAATGCCCAGCCAATCGGATATGAAGAGACCGGG
>CAZLKP010000105.1:2359-10355 GCA_964560095.1 uncultured Bacteroidia bacterium | reverse complement strand
CGGGAAAGAATACGTCCTGGAAGAGGACGGCGATGTCTATACCGAGATCGGTGTGAAGCGCACCTATGAGTATGCCGAGCGCGACATGAAGGTATTTCCGAGGATGTATGACAATGCCCGCCCCCTGAGCTGGGATCCACGGCAAAACTCCTACACCTATGGCAATTTCGTCAGGCGAACAGGGCAGCCAGATTCTCCCTATGACGACAGACCCGAAAATGCTGAAGACTTGCGGTTTTTCTTCCAGTATCAGATCGGCCACATGTATATGCGTTATTTCCTGTGGAATTTTGCTGGCAAGGAAGCCGACTTCCAGAATGCCGACTGGGAATCCGGACTCCGCGGCTCTGGTGATGCACCCGAGTTTATCAAAAACCACCCGGCCAAAAACCATTTCTACTTTCTACCATTACTGCTGGGGCTCTTTGGCCTGGCCTGGCAGAGCATGAAACGCTGGGATGATGCCGTAGTTATCGGACTGTTGTTCTTCTTCACCGGACTGGCGATCATCATTTACCTCAATCAGTATCCGAATCAGCCTAGAGAACGGGATTATTCGTTTGCCGGATCGTTCCAGACCTTCGCCATCTGGATTGGCCTCAGTGTGATTGGGCTATATCAGGTTCTGGAAAAATACCTGAAAGATTCGGCGGCTTATGTTGCCACGGCTGTGGCCCTGATCGCACCCCTGATGATGGGCGTGCAGGGTTGGGATGACCACGATCGCTCCAATCGCTACGTGGCACCGAACTCTGCTTATAATTTGCTCAATTCTCTTTCTGAGAATGCCGTACTCTTCACCAATGGCGATAATGACACCTTCCCACTCTGGTACCTGCAGGAAGTAGAAGGCGTGAGAACCGATGTGCGGGTCTTGTGTCTCTCCTATGTCAACACCTCATGGTATATCGATCAGATGTACATGAAAATGAACGACTCCCCCCCATTGCCTCTGAGCCTGAAACGAAGTGAATATGTGGGGCAGAGAAATCAGTCTCGCTCCTACGGTAACAGAAAGCAGATCACAGAATCCATCCCAGTCAATGAGGAAGCCCTGATCAGCAAGGGGATCGTGCCGGAAGCGGACCGCGCCTACATCCAGGCCCCCATGCGCTGGACCATCAATACACGCGGACCTCAATCCAGCAAGTACCTGGAATTGAAGGATGTTCTGGTCATAGACCTGCTTAAAAACGTTGCGGAGAATGACTGGGAGCGGCCGATTTACTTTGCCAATACGGTTGCCCCCAATGCCTACATCGGCCTGAAAGATTACCTACGCCAGGAAGGACTGGCCTACCGCGTGCTGCCCGTTAAGAAGCCAACCCCCAACGATCGCTTTGATCCTGCTCCGGGATACCTGGGTAAGGAGATTATGTATGAGCGGATGATGAATGACTTCCGCTTCCAGGGGTTGGATGATCCTGGTCAATATTACGATGAGAACATCTATCGGATGATCGATAACTACTACACCACCTACTATCGTCTGGCCAATGGCTACATGATGGAAGCAGACCAACTGCTTCGCGAAAACCAGCGTTTGCGCCAGAAGGATAGTGATAGTGCCCGTGTAGTGATTGAACAAAACACCGAGGTTGCTGAAACCAGTGCAGAAAAAGCCCGTGAAGTCATGCTATTTGCAGAGGAAAAATTCCCGGTTGAAGCCATCAGGCCCAACCCGTATCTGGTCACGCGCTTCGCGATGGTCTTCCAGAAGCTCAGCGGCTTTTATGAGGATTCTGACCCGGGGAAATCAAAAGAAATGAAAGAGCTGGCCAATCGCTACTTCGATTATCTCGAAGAAAAGATCATCGGAACCCTGACCTACTACGGTAACCAGCCAGGGCCTTTCGAAGAACGCCCACAATATGCCGGGGCCTTCCAGCTACTCTCTGCGATTTATCAGCAATTCAACCTGGAGGAGCGCCTCCAGAGGATGTCCCAGGCGCAGCAGGCCATCAACCCTGGCGTGTTTAGCCGCTAATTGGCTTTGGTAAGCGCAATAAAGACCTTCGGTGCAAAAACGCAGGAAGGTCTTTTTTTTTATCACCGATCAGGACATCCCTTTCGGCTGCGCATCTTTCCGAACCGCTTCTCCCCACTTCCTATGTTCCTTCGTCGATATTCCCCTGTTTCTCAATATGCCATCAAGCGATCCACCGCCTCTGCGAGACGTTGGCGGGGGAGAAACTGGTTTTCCAGATCTTTATGAAAGGGAACCGGGGTATCCAACGAAGCCACCCGGGAAATGGGGGCATCCAGGTATTCGAAGCAGTATTCTGCAATCTCAGCTGCGATTTCGGCAGCAAAGCTACCGGTGTAGGTGGCTTCCGACAGCACCAGGCATTTCCCTGTCTGCCGAACCGACGAAAATACCAATTCTCTGTCCCAGGGGAGCAGACTGCGCAGATCGATCAGATCGATTTCTTCTGGATATTGTTTGGCCACCTCCAGCGCCCAATGGACGCCCATGCCGTAGGTAATGATGCTGAGGGTTTCGCCGCACTGAACCCGCCTGGCTTTTCCCAGCGGGGTGAGATAGGCTTCTTCGGGCACAGGGCCGCTCAGCGATCGGTACAACGCTTTGTGTTCAAAAAACAGAATGGGATTCCCATCCCGGAGAGAAGCCATTAAGAGGCCTTTGGCATCAGCCGGGAAGGCCGGATAGACCACTTTCAGTCCCGGCACATGAGTAAACCAGGCTTCATTGCTCTGGGAGTGAAAAGGCCCGGCCCCTACCCCACCTCCGGTGGGCATTCTCACCACCACCCGTGGCGCATGTCCCCAGCGATAGTGGGTTTTTGCCAGATTATTCACAATCTGGTTAAAGCCACAAGACACAAAATCCGCAAACTGCATCTCTACCATAGCCGTCTTGCCTGCCAGAGACAAACCCAGTCCGGCACCTAGGATGGCTGCCTCACAAATCGGTGTATTCTTGACCCTGTCTTTCCCGAATGCCTCCACAAAGCCCTCGGTTACCTTAAAAACGCCCCCATACTCTGCGATGTCCTGCCCCATCAGTACCAGGTCCGGATTGTGCTCCATTTCCTGTCTCAGCCCTTCGCGGATCGCATCCACCAGGCGAAGCGCACGGCCTTGGTCCACGGCTGGCTCTTCTACATTGATACCAGGACCATACACATCCCTCATCTCCTGCTCCAGGTTCGGCGAAAGAGCTTCTCCCCGAAAGGCCTCTTCCACCTGCTGATTGATGTGCAGCTTCAGCTCCGCCTTGACTGTCTCAACCTGCTCGGTCTGGAGAATCTCCTGCTGGATCAGCCAGGACTCATAGCGACGGATAGGATCCCGTTCACGCCAGGCCTCCATCAACGCCTCGGGGACGTATTTGGTTCCAGAAGCTTCCTCGTGTCCACGCATCCGGAATGTTTCGCATTCCAGAATAACCGGTTTGCGGTCTTTGCGCATTCCCGCTGCCAGCGCACGAACCACCTGATATATCTCCAGGACATTGTTTCCATCTATGGTGTAACCCTTTATGCCATATCCGTGGGCTTTATCTGCCAGGCGCGCTGCCCGGTATTGTTCAGATGTCGGTGTGGAGAGGCCATAGCCATTTTGTTCAATCACAAAAATGACCGGAAGATCCCAGACAGCAGCCACATTCACTGCCTCATGGAATTCGCCTTCGGAGGTCCCACCATCTCCGATGAATGCAACGACAATGTGCTCTTCCTTGTCGATATTAGCGGCCAGAGCTAGTCCGTCTGCCACAGGCAGCATGGCGCCCAGGTGAGAAATCATGCCAATGACTCGATCCTCCTGAAAGGCAAAATGAAAGGAGCGATCGCGCCCACTGGTATAGCCCTCCACACCACCAAGCCATTGAGACACCAGTCGGTTTAGTGGCAGGCCACGGGTGATGAACACCCCCAAATTACGGTGAAGAGGCAGCAGATAGTCGAGCGAATCCAAGGCAGCAGTGGCCCCAACCGAAATCGCCTCCTGCCCGATGCCGGAGAACCATTTGGAAATTTTTCCCTGGCGCAGGAGGATCAGCATTTTTTCCTCAATCAGGCGGGGAAACAGAAGCTTTCGATACAGGTCGAGCAGGTGCGAATCGGACAGATTGCCGCGTTCGAAGGGATGCAGAGAATCAGCAGAGGGAGGGTTCATGGAGAGATTTCTCGTTGTCAGCTAGCCAGGCAATTTAGGCAAATCCTACTTGCCGCCCTATACCGATCAGGCCAGTTTGCCGGTGGCTTTCATCAGCATCAGCTTGTAGGCCGCCGCGACGGTGAGCGAATCGGTAATTTCGCCTTGTTCTACCTCTTCGTACAACTCCTCAATGGTCATGGTTTTGAGGTGTAATTCTTCTGTATCCTCCGGATTTGCCTGCAATTGTGTCAAATCCGTGGCGAGATACACAATTCCCCATTCATCGGAAACGGAATTGGATAAGTGAAGCTCAAGAAGCTTCTCATATTTCGCGGCTACCAGGCCGGTTTCTTCCTGAAGTTCACGTTTGGCTGCATCCAAAGGATCTTCGCCTTCAGGACCACCCCCTTCGGGAATCTCCCAGGAAAAGCGATCCAATACGTATCTGTACTGCCCCACCATCCAGATGTTTCCATCCTGGTAGGGCACGACCCCAACTGCCTGATTCTTAAAATGAACAGCTCCGTAAATTCCGGGGTTTCCACTGGGGGTGAGCACCTGATGCTCCTCCAGCCGAATCCAGGAATTTTCATACATCAGCGCTTTAGAAAGGGTTGTCCAGGGGTTTTTCATAATTACAGTAGTAGCACGAGGGCTCCAGGAATGAGAAAAAAGAGGACAATCAGGTATACGACCGGAATGACGCGATTGTCTCTAGCGACGGTGCCCAGCTTTCGAGCCAGCAAAATAGGGACGGACCGAATAACGGGAATCGGATACAACAAGATGGCACCGAACACATTGAAGAGCAAATGCACAAAGGCGATAGCCAATGCCGTTTCGCTGGCTGGCCCCAGAATGATCGCAGCCAGAATAGCGGTTATGGTGGTGCCGATATTGGCACCGATGAGATAAGAAAAGACCCTCGGGAGGGCAATCTTGGTATTGGCCGACAGCGGCACCATCAGCGAAGTAGTTACCGAGCTGGATTGCAGAACAGACGTTGTGAGCAGCCCAGTAAGGAAAGCCTGCCGTGGGTGCCCAAAGAGGTATCTGTTCATCCGGGCATCAATGGTGCCGGTAATTCGCCCTTCAAACGACTTGGTCAGAAGGCGAAGGGACAGAAACAGCATGATGATCCCTAAAGGAAAAATGAGATAGGGATTTCCCTCCGGAAAGGCAGCGCTGCTGGTGAACCGGGTAAGCAACTCAGCCATCGGACGGGTGGAAATATCCAGAAGCCCCTGGGCCGGCGAAACGACCTCCGAGGACTGAAACAGCAAGGAGGCCAGCCAATCGGCCATGTCAGAGAGAACGTGGGTCGTGACTTCCAGTGGAAAGAGCAAGAGAGCTACAAAAATATTAAACAGGCCGTGAAGCGCGGCCGTTGAGACCCCTCTGCCAAATTCTTTTCGTTGGCCAATAAGCCCCAGTGCCACAATCATGCAGGTCACCGATGTGCCAATATTTGCACCAAAGATGATCGGAACTGCAGGCGAAATACCCAGTGTGCCACTCGCTACCAACCCAACCGCCATGGTGGTCACCGTAGATGATGACTGAATGACAGCCGTGGCCAAAATGCCCAGAAACAGCCCGACAAACGGATGTGCCTCCAGGTTCAGCAGGGTGGGCAAGTGCTCTTTGCCAATCAATTTTAAGCCTGTACCCATCCATTCAAGCGCCAGCAAAAAGGCAAGGAAAATAATGATCACCCGGACTGCCCAGAAAAACCGGTTCGGTTGTCTGCCACCGAAGGCCGAATGATCAGAGACTGGCTCATCTCCAACTGTGAACGTATGGTGCTTTTGTTCGGGCATAAAACGTCTCAATCCGGGAAATACAGATTCCTCGCGACCGGAAAGAGCAAAAATAAGAATGCAAATTATTGTTTAGGATGTTATCGAACCATTAAATCATTCATGGAGGCAGAATATCATTTCCCAGAACCAGTAATCTTTCCTGCCCGTTATTTCCCCATCTGCCACCGTAGACATACAGTCCCAACCGCCGAATTAATCAGGCGAGCAGGAAATCGGGTTGGAAGGCTTCGGAATTGGCTCCTGGCAATCACAGATCAGCGGTACAATCACCAATCCAAGCATCAGCTGGTTCCGTTTCATGAAGCTGTGTATCATCTGATCAATCAGGTATTGAGATATGGAGTTAGCGAGGGTATCACGCCGGCTGACGATGAGAACACATTCCGGGCGACGTTGCTCATATCCATGGCTCCCTGCCCAGCGGAATTACCTCCTCCCACGATATACACATCCTGGTCCCGGCAGGCATCAGGGAAGATGGCTCTGGCCTATTCCAGAAAATCCACCCCCAGCATTTCGGGCATTCGCTGATCCGAGAGGAACAAAGCCACCTCTCCCTGTTGCTTTTTCAGATCATCCAGGGCCTCAAGGGCTTCTTAGGCGGAAATAGTGGAAAATATCTGATAGTCAGGCAGATAATTGCGTCGCAAATCTCTACGAACGGCCTACAGCACCTGTGGGTCGTCGTCCACGGAAAATATAATCGGGGGGTTCATTCGATAAAATCTGGCATCCTGAAATGAATCGGGAGAAAAATTACCACAACCCTCTGACTCCTGCCAACCGACAGGGGTGACATCTGCGCACCAGGGCACATGCTACCAGATGGCACCCGAAATAGACTGTGTACGCATAAAGAGCATAGGCAGGTGCAGTTGGAAGAGTGCCTCAGAGCTCACACTGGGATCAAGCAGCCTGCCGAGGGCGTTTCTGCGGTGCATCACAAAAGCAACCATCCCGACCTGATGGTCTTTGGCATAGGATTCCACAGCCTCCAGGAGGCTTCCTTCTATCAACACATCAGTGTGAAGCCGGGATTTCGGAGCCATGTCTTTCCAGCGCTCCTGCATCTTCTGCTTAAGCTCTTCTTCTTTGTCGAAGAAATACTGGTCCTCCAAGTCATTAACCATATGGACCACATACCAGTCTTTAACTTTCTCTTTTATCAGGTTGTTGATGGTCTCAAACATGGACAGGTCTTCGGGATCAAAATCCGAGGCAAATACCATTTTTTCCACCCCCTGATAGGTAGCTCCTGTCGGCACAGCAAACACTGGCAGGTTGGAAAACTGCAGGAGTTGACCGGCGACACTTCCAATGAACATCCTGTACAGAGAGCTTCTTGGCGTGACGCCCATCACCAGACAGGCAGGATCGTGGTCCTGAATCCAGTTTTTGATCTCCTCCACAGCTTCACCTTCCAGGATAGCCTGGCATAGGGGTCCCTGAAAACCAACCTGATCAGCCTCTTTTTCGAGATCGATCATGAGGCTTTCCATACTGGCTTTTGCCTCATGTCTAATCTCTTTGATCAGAGGCTCCAGGCCGAATAGGGGCGCAGATGAGCCGTACACCGGTGAGGTGAGTGGAGGAACCGGCATCTTGCTTACGTGGAGCAAGTGCACTTCCATATCCAGATCACGGCCAAGGGCCAGGGCAAAGCCTGCGGCATGACAGGAATGAAAGGAAAAATCGACGGGTACAAGGATCTTTTTCATAGCTAAAGTCGTTTTCATTGCTAAAGTCGTTAAGAAATGGTTTGTCACAGCCATTTTCTTCCGGAGGATAAAATTCCGGAGTTACTGAATCCGGGAAGACAGGATTCCATCAATTCCAGGTATCGCTGCATCCGATCTTGATGGACCCTGGCCCAGGTCTCTGAATGGCCGCCTTGCATGAGATACATAGCGTGAACTTTTGCACGGACATTGGCACGGTAACACCGATACCAGTCAAACAACGGATGATCTTCGTTGCTCATGACAGGAAAACGGCCCAGATAAGCATCCAGAAAGTGAGCCGAAAGATCCTGACGCTGATACGAATCCAGG
>CAZLKP010000105.1:0-2349 GCA_964560095.1 uncultured Bacteroidia bacterium | reverse complement strand
ATCTCATCAAGCAGGTCAATTTGCCGGAGTTCCTCATTAAACTCAAGGCAATCAAACAATACCGGCTCAGGCCTGAGAAATACATTCCCGCTATGAAGGTCTCCGTGGACATCTCTGAACATCCCCTTGCTGATCCGGTCTCGGATCAGTCCCTGGTTTTCTGCCAGGAAGGCATGACTTACTTCGGTGGCATAACGAATCAGGGCAGCCCAATAATCGGAGATGCCCTCCAGTTTCAAGAGCCGGCGGACATCAGCAAAGCGAGTCTGCCAGACACGTACAGAAAATCGGGGGGTCACCACTGGTGCCTTCTGATGAAAATCAGCAACAATGGCACCGAGTGTGCGAATCTCTTCTTTTTCGGCCTGTCCGGTGCGAAGCAGATGATCAAGTTGGCCATCCGGATCCAGGCGCTTCATGATGAGCGCCCAATCGATCAGGGTGCCCTCATCTCCACCGAGCACCAGGCGGTCTTCCAACTCACATACAGGAACAATACGTAAATAAACACCATGAGAAAATCTCCGGTTCAGGATCAACTCTTTTTGACATAATTCATGCCTCTGCTTGATGGTAGAACTGTCGAGCCAGGGAAGTTCTAGCGGTTTTTTGATTTTGTATACCAACTCCTCCCCGATGAGCACCCAGGAGATGTGGGTTTCAATCACCCTTGGAGGGGTTTTCTCTCCAGGAATCCCGTTTACGCGTAGCTGTTGGAGTTGATCCGCGTTCATGTTTTCGGTGTTTAAGCAGAATTCATATCAGGGATCTGCATGCCCAATTCTTCGATCACCTCTCTGGCCTGCTCTTCGACAGATAACTCATGGGTATTGACCTTGTAGCATGGTACATTGGTATTAAACCCTCGTGCCAGTTCATCATACACATCGCCGTCTGCATCTGAGAGCGGACGTCTTCCGCACAGTCGCTGCCGGAGCACCTCATCCGGTGCTTCACACAGAACCCAAACAGGATGAATCCCCTTCTGAAGCATTCCCTGCTGAAATTCTACCTGCCAGTCTGGCTCAGAAAAGGTGGCATCCACAATCACAGCTTTGCCTTCATCCAGGGCTTCATGCACCCTGGACTCCAGCTCACGGTACACCTTTGATCGGGTACTCATATTATAAGCCCCCCGCAGACCGAGTTGTTCCCGCAACTCGTCCGACCTGATTAGCTGGCAAGGCAACAACCCGGCCAGTTTCATGGCCAGTGTGCTTTTCCCGGTTCCGGGTAGTCCCATGATCACCAATACGAGATGTGAGCGAATCATCATGTTGTTTGTATCTATTAAAGGAAATATGCCTTCTCTCCCGGTCATATTAAATGACTTTTGATATGGACCATCATGATTTGTCGGAAGCGGACCTACCTATTTTTCTCACCCCGATGATTCCAGAAAAGGCGCTTAGATTTTCCTTAAATTTCAATTTTATAAAAGTTTTTTAATTGTGATGTTTAATAAATAGAACTAATTGTCAATTCTGCAGAGATCTTTGTTAGTGATTATGAAAAAAATCTTCTCCATCCTATCGCTCCTGCTCTTTGTTGGCCTAAGCAGCCATCTACTGGCTCAGACTGAGCAACATATCCCATATCAGGCTGTGCTCATGACAGAGGGACAGCCCGTGGCTTTGACCGATCTGCTTGTTCGATTCACCTTGTTGGACGGTGAGCAGGTTTTGTATCAAGAAGAACATCCGACGAGAACATCTGCCTCCGGGTTGTTTTCGATCGACATCGGAACTGGCACAGTCATTTTTGGTACCTGGGAAATGATCCGATGGGATGCTGCGCTGAATCTGAGAGTAGAGATCAACGCCGGCGACAGATGGCAGCTCTACGGACAGTCCAGGCTTGGAGCAGCCCCGATGAGTATGTATGCAGAAACCGCAGGCGCTGTGGCCCACATGCGCATGGGAGATCTGTCAGATGTCAACATTGACGCACAACCGGATCCGGGACAGATTCTAAGATGGAACGGCAGCCATTGGATCGCGACAGCAGATGCCCTGGCCGATAATGACGACGACCCAACCAATGAACTCCAAACCCTGAGTCTTGAGGGTCACGTGCTCACCCTATCAGGCCAAGGCGGCAGCATCACGCTGCCCACGGCTGACCCAGCTTTCGCTTCCGTAGACAGTGGTCTGGCCTATGTATCCGGCAGAGTCGGGATCGGAACGGCATCTCCTCAGAGCGATTTGCACCTAACAGGCAGCCTGCTCGGGCGGCACGACAGCCTCACGACCGGTTATCAACTTCGCTGGGACACCGACAAAGCGGCGTTCCGGGCAGGAGTGCTTGAGGCGGGGGAAGCCGGTCTGTGGGAGCCGGCCAACATGGGCG
>CAZLKP010000104.1:0-12031 GCA_964560095.1 uncultured Bacteroidia bacterium | reverse complement strand
GGGCCGTATCTTCCACCTGATTTGGAATTCTGAAGGCAAGGTGGCTATTTTTATCTCCATTCTCTTCGCTGTAGATCAAATCCCTCAGCCTATTGTACATATGCTACGACGCATCCTTTCTTTTACAGTATTGACCCTCGTTTTCCTGGCAGCCGCTCAGGCTCAGGACGGAAAACTGACGGGTCGGGTATTTGGGCCAGATGGCGAACCTGCCACATACGCAACAATTGTTGTGAAAAAGGGCGAGCTGGTTGTCAAGGGTACGAATACCGATGGTGACGGTTATTATTCCATCAACCCACTTGACCCGGGTACTTACAATGTTGAGGTCAGGTATCTTACCACCATAAAGATTGTCGAAGAAGTCCCGGTTCTCGCGGGACAAACCCGGAATCTGGATATTGAGGTTTCCAGTGATATGACCATTGATGAGGTGGAGATCATTGGTAATCCGGTCTTTGAAAAAGATCCTGCCGTGGTGACGACGATTTCCGGCGAAGACTTTCAAAAACTATCCACGCGGGATGTCAACTCGGTGGCTGCTCTTACCCCAGGTGTCTATCAATCCGACGAAGGTAGTGGCGCTCTGGTCATTCGTGGTGCCCGAAGTACTTCTAACGTGTACTACATTGATGGGATGAAAATCCGTGGCCAAAGCACCATTCCTCAGAAAGCTATCTCTCAGTATCAGGTTTACACCGGTGGTACGCCCGCTGAATTTGGTGACTTTACCGGTGGTGTGATTTCGATTACCACAGCCGCTCCCGCTTCTGAATTGCAAGGGTCAATAGAGTACGTGACCTCGGAGTATCTCGACCCGTATGGCCACAATCTGGGAGCTATGAACCTCACCGGCCCCCTCATTACCAAACAGGAGGAATATGGAAAACGATCCATCCTGGGTTTCTTTCTGAGTGGAGAGGTTGTTTACAATCGCGATCAGGATCCTGCTTACACAGGGATTTATGCCTTGAATAGCGGGATCCTGGAAGACCTCCAGGATCGTCCGGTAGAAATTGCAGACGATAATCTCGGCTTCCGGTCCAGAGCCGCTTTCGTGAACCGTGACGCATGGGATACCATCCAGACCAAGCTTAACAACACCGGATTCCGTGCCAGAGGGCTGGCCAGGTTGGACTTTCAACCAACGCAAAATATTCTGGTGAAGCTGGGTGGAACCTACGAATTCATCAACAATGACCAGTGGAGCACAGCCAATATGCTGTTTGCGCCCGATCCGCAAAGTGAATTCCAGGGTAACAACTACCGTACATGGCTGAGATTTCAGCAGACATTCAGTGGTGGGCAAAACAGTGCCATTAAGAACCTCTTTTACTCGGTGCAGGCCGACTACTCTCTGTATCAGCGCCGCTTTCAGAACTCTGTACATGAAGACCGGTTGTTTGATTATGGCCACGTAGGCTCATTTACCTTCGATCAGGTTCCGATTTTTGGATATAATACCGATCCACAAGATCCCAATTATTCCGGCGCTTATTGGCAACAGGCAGGATTTGCTTTTGACAACCTGCAGTTTGACCCAACCAATTCGCGCAATCCACTTTTGGCTAATTACAACAGCACCATTTTCGACCATGTTGCCCAAAATGGCATTGTGAACCTGCCGTTCAATCGGTTTGTCCTGGATCCATCACCGGAAGTGAACCGCCTCTTCAGTCTCAATGACCTGGCATTCCGTCAGGGAATTCTGAATGGAGGCGGGGCTCCGGCAGTTTATTCCATCTTTACCGGTCTGGGAGCAAATTCCGGCGGATATCAAAAATTTGATTTCGAGCAGTACCGTCTGATTGGACAGGCGACGGCTGAGATTGAAGGGCACAACCTCAAAGCAGGCTTTGAATTTGAGCAGCGTTTGGAACGCGCTTATTCTATTGGCGCCCGTGGACTGTGGGGCTGGATGCGGCAATATGCCAACTTCCACCTCCTCAACCTGGAAAATGACCCCTCCTTGTTCGATTACGTCGTCAGAGACGGCGAATTTCAGGACACGGTTCTTGTTCCCCGGCAGTATTCCGCAGCGGATCAGGCTTCATTTGATCGGAACCTCCGTGAAAAACTGGGTCTTCCGGTGGATGGAACTACCTATATCAATATTGATGAACTGGATCCCAGCTTCTTCTCCATGGATATGTTCAGTGCAGATGAACTTCTGGCCAATGGCCTCGGCCCCATTTCTTATTACGGGTTTGATTATCTCGGTAATAAGCAGGAGACAGTGCCCTGGCAGGAGTTTTTCAATGAAAATGGAACCAGACCTCAGAATGCTTTCGCACCGACCTACCTGTCTGCATTTATCCAGGACAAATTTGAATTTGAAGATATCATCTTCAACGTAGGTCTCCGGGTTGACCGCTTCGATGCCAACCAGCCTGTGCTCAGTGATAATTATTCTCTGTATCCAACCTACACAGCCGGCGAGGTTGCCTCCGGTCAGTTGGGGGTTCCGTCTTTTACGCTGCCCTCCGGCATCGGGTCTGATTTTGTTCCATACGTTGACAATGCGACCAACCCGTCTGAGATCATTGGATTCCGGAACGGGGAAGTATGGTATGATCGCAACGGGGCTCCTGTTTCTTCCAATGAGATTAGCTCCCTGTCCAATGGTACGGTTCAGCCTGCCATCAAAGGAGAGGAAATCGGGCCGGAATCGTTTGAAGACTATTCGCCACAAACGGTATTCATGCCAAGGATTTCGTTTTCTTTCCCGATCTCTGATCTGGCGCTGTTTTTTGCTCACTATGATGTGTTGTCGCAGCGTCCCGGGCAGACATTTGCCACTTCCAGTTCGTTACTGGCCGGACAGCTGTCTAACTACGCATTCCTGGAAAATACCCCAACTTCGACTGTTATTAACCCCAACCTCAAACCCGAAATCACTATCGATTATGAGGCCGGGTTTAAGCAGAAAATCGGAGAAACCATGGCAATGACTGTTTCTGCCTTCTATCGTGAGCAGAGAAACATGATTCGATTCCGGCGCTTCAACAATGCCTATCCGTTCAGCTATGATACCTATGATAACCTGGACTTTGGAACGGTAAAAGGATTCTCACTGGCCTATGTCATGAGACCCACCGGTCCTGTTTCTATGCGTGCCTCTTACACCCTGCAGTATGCGGATGCGACCGGGTCAAACTTTAATTCGGCCCGTGGGGTTGTCAACTTCCTCGAAGGAGTGGGTATCCTGAGGGTTCCGCTGCCGATTGACGCAGATACCCGTCACCGTGTGTCCGGATCATTTGACTACCGGTTTTACGGGCGGTATAAAGGCCCTGGAATTCGAATTGGAGACAATACGTTTTACCCGCTCGATCAGTTTGGAGGCAACTTGTCCTTCCAGCTCACATCTGGTCGGCCATTCACCCAAAGCGCTATCCCCACCCAGTCTGTGGCCGGCGGTATTGCGCAGGGTAGCCGGATTGTGGGAACACCCAATGGACGGAGACTTCCCTGGACCTATCGTATGGACCTGAGATTGGATAAAAACTTCACCCTCGGGGGGAAAGTCAAAGGTGGGAAGAAGACCCATAGGTACGACTTGAACATTTACTTGCAGGTACTCAACCTGCTGAATACCCAAAACATCCAGGGTGTGTATAGTTACACAGGCTTGCCTACGGACGATGGCTGGTTGACCTCCGATGCCGGGAAACAGTTTATTCCACTTCAGATTGATCCCGAAGCGTATGTCGATCAATATTCTGCAAGGCTGGTTAGCCCGGGCGTGTTTAGTATTCCTCGTCGAGTTCGTCTGGGCGTATTGTTTAATTTCTAGAATTACAGAGAACGAAGTCTGATTATGAACCGGACCCTAAGATATATTCTGTTTTGGATGACACTGGGAAGTGTCTCCTACTTGGGAGCTGCCGAACCGATCGGGGTGCAGCGAAAAAACATCAGTGGATTTCGCACTGCCGAAGCCTGCCTCCCGCCTTCCGCCTCCTCGCAGTTGGATATCAACAACGTCCGGGCTCTCCTTCACAATGGAGGGGATATGTGGTGGGACCTGGTCGGCAACCCGCGTTATGAGGTGCCGAAGGGAAGTAACCGCCACTCTCAGTTTGCGAGCTCCCTTTGGATCGGTGGACTGGATGATGCCGGCCAGCTTCGCGTGGCTGCTCAGACTTACCGCCAGTCTGGTATCGATTTCTGGCCCGGACCACTCACTGGCGGTCCGCTGGGAGGAGTTGCTGCAACGGAAAGGGCAACTTGTGAGCGCTACGACCGGATGTTCAAAATCAATAAGGCTGAAATTGATGCCTTTCGGGCAGCATACTCTAACCGTGATGTTGAGCCATTCAATATTGGTGATTTTCCCAACGTTCGGGACTGGCCTGCTGTTGGGAATCCCAACTCAGACATCGGAACAGATGATGACGGAATCACCCTGGAGGCCTTCCGGTCAGATGGATCTATTCTGTATGCTGCTCCCTTTGTCGATGTGGATGGGGATCCATTTACTTACTCTCCAGCGAATGGGGATTATCCTGCCATTGATGGTGATCAGGCCATCTGGTGGATCATTAATGACAAAGGGGATGTGCATACCGAAACGGGGGGAGAGCCGATTGGGGTGGAAATTCATATTCTCGCATTTGCTTTTACAACGGCAAACTCCGTCAACGACATGACCTTCTACCGCCAGACAGTGGTTAACAGAGCTTCTCAGCCCCTCAACGAGACCTTTATGGGACAGTGGGTGGATGTGGATGTTGGATTTGCCTTCAACGACTGGGTAGGCTGTGATACTACCCGCGGTCTGGGATATGGATTCAATGCGACCGCCATTGACGAAGGAGCGAATGGTTATGGAAATAACCCCCCCGCTTGTGGGGTGGATTTCTTCCAGGGGCCATTGGCCGATCCGAATGATGGCGTTGATAATGACAAAGATGGGGTGATTGACGAACCGAATGAGACCATCATCATGTCGAAGTTTATCTATTACAACAATGACTTCTCCCTCACAGGCAATCCGGAAATTGCCCAGCATTTCTATGGGTACCTCACAGGGTTCTGGAAAGATGGAACCCCGATTGTTGATAATTACTCGAATGGAGGACCAGGAAATGGATATGGGCCAGCAGGTGCCGGAGATGCCACTTCATACATGTTCTCGGGAGATCCCTGTGCCGGAACGGGATGGACGGAATCCAATGCGGATAACCCAACCAACCAGGATCGCCGCTTTCTTCAATCTGCCGGACCATTTACCCTCCAGCCCGGTGCTGTGAATGAGATTATTACCGGTGTCGTGTGGGCCAGAGGCTTTTACAACGGGCAGTTTGGCTCTGTATGTGAGCTCCTCGAGGCGGACGATATCGCTCAGGCACTCTTTGACAATGGGTTTGTGTTGCTGGATGGACCCGATGCTCCGAATCTTACCATTTCTGAATACAATCAGGAGTTGCTCCTGAGTTGGGGGTATCCCGAAGCGCTCCGGACTGTCCGCAACAACTTCAATGAATCATACAGCCAGGCGGACCCGGTATTGAAAGCTCGGGGAGTGGCCGACTCGCTGTTCCGCTTTCAGGGATACATCGTTTACCAAATGGCAGATGGAACGGTAGGTCCGAATGAGCTGGATGACCCTGACCGTGCGAGAATTGTTGCGCAGTGCGACATCAAAGATGGGGTTGGCACAATTGTCAACCGTAGTGAGCAGCAGGTAGAGGGACTCGACCAACCCATTACCGTGGAAGAGGTGATGGTGCAGGGAGCTGATGACGGGATTTTCCAGTCCATTCGCTTGGATAGAAACCAGTTTGCCCAGGTCGGTGACTCTCGTTTGAAAAATTATACCACCTACTACTATGCGGTGATTGCCTACGCCTACAATGATACCTCATCGGACGGACGCAAGTTTGTTCAGGGTAATCGGTTTTTTCGTGTGGTTCCCGCGATGCCGCACCCGATTGAATTTGAGCAGGGAGGTACTGTCGTAAACTCCTCTTATGGAGACGGTATTTCCGTGACCATGACCGAGGGGATTGGAAACGGAGGTCGCTTCCTCGAATTTGAAGAGACTACCGAAAGTGAAATCCTGGCTGACAATTCAGCGGATATCCTCTCCTACGTAGATGGCGCTGGCCCGATTCGGGTGAAGGTGACAGACCCCAAATTCCTCGAAGGAAAGCATTACCGCCTGCGGATCACCCGTGATCAGTTTGTGGAGACAAAAGTGGTTTCTCAAGACACATCAATAGGGTTGTTCCTCGTTGATACAGTCTTAGCGGAGTGGATACTGGAAGAAGGGGATAATGAAAATGGGCCATTTACTCAGGTGTATGCCGCTACCTATAACAAACGCAATGACGGATCCTCGCCTCGACCTGAACCCCTCATCGGAACAGAACGAGTGGTACCTGAAAAAGGGTTTTCGATTATCGTTGAAGATGTGGAGCCTGCCGGTGACACCCTGGACGTGGAGGGTAACTCTGGTGTGATCGGTGGTCGGCTGAGGTTTGAAGATCCTTCCCAGGCTTGGCTCACAGGCTTGGCAGATTTTGATGAGTTTGAACCGTTTAACTGGGTTCGGGGTGGACCGAATGCCTCCAGTGGTCGCGGAAGTGGTGATGGATATGCCTTCCGCAATGATGGGATTTACGACAAAAACGGAGATTTCCAGAGGATCCTTTCCGGACGTTGGGCCCCCTTTGCCCTGGCGCGCGCATTCAATAACGACCCGATAGGCGGCGGTCAAATTGCTCCCGGTCTCCCGATCAAATCCCCCTCTGGAAACCGACAGGTCGCTCCTTCCGAACTGATCAATCTGGCTAGCCTCCCTGATGTGGACATCGTCTTTACCAATGATCCGGCCTTATGGTCGCGATGTGTGGTGGTTGAAACCAGCCCGAACGCCAACCTGGGATCCGGTGCATGGCAGCTGTCTGCCAAATGGAGAGATAATGTCGGGAAGGATGGACAAAGTGAAGGCACAAAAACAGCGGATGATCATGGCATGAGCTGGTTTCCCGGTTATGCCATCAATGTGTCCACTGGGCAGCGCATCAATATTTTCTTCGGTGAAAGTACCTGGGATAAACTCAACAACGGCGATGATATGCTTTTCAACCCAACCGGAGAACTGGGAGCAAATTTGGACCGGATCGGTGGTCGCCACTATGTCTATGTGACGAATCTGCCCTACGACGGCTGTGAGAGTGTCAAGGAAATCCTCCAGAATGCGGACAACCTTCCCATTGGTGGTGGGTCCTTTAATGATGCAATTTATTTCCCGACGACGGACAATAATATCAAAGATGCTTACAAGCATGTTTCCTGGGTTGGCGTGCCATATCTCGCAACGGGCTTCGATATTCAGACACCCCTGGATTTCCCCACTGAAGCCCGCGTAGAACTTCGGACACGAAAATCATTCGGAAGCCGTCCCGGCACTTCCGATCAGCCGACGTTTCTGTTTAACACGCTGGATCTAGCCCGGTCACTGGGAGAAAACGACGTGGCGAAGGATGCCCTGGAGAATGTTCTGGTTGTGCCCAATCCCTACTATGCCTATTCATCTTATGAAACAGGTCAGTTGGACAACCGGGTGAAAATCACCAACCTCCCGCAGAAATGTAAAGTGTCCATCTTTACCCTCAATGGGATTCTGGTGCGACAATACAACAAAGATTCAGATGAGCCTGACCAGGATTGGGATCTCAAAAACAATGATGGCGTGCCAGTGGCTTCTGGTGTGTACATCATCCACGTAGATGCCAACGTTGATGGGCAAAATCTCGGCGAGAAGATCATCAAGCTGTTCGCTGTGATGAGACAAATTGACCTCGACTCATATTAATGACTCTTAGAGGGGGGCAGTCTGTGCCCCCTCCATTCTCTCTTTTCGACCTTCAGGGAATCCTTTATATGAAACACTTTTCTATCCTCATTGCGATCCTAATCGGTGGCATCGGATTGGTACAGGCTCAGAATGAGCGACTTGGACAAGCAGGGGCTACCGAGCTCTTAATCAACTCTATGCCCCGTAGTTCGGGCATTCAGGGCTTGGATCTTGGAAGCACCAGCGGCATTGAAAGCTCCATGATTAACCCTGCCGGAATCGCCCGTACCACAGGTACAGAACTCATGTTTGCCAGAACTTCCTGGCTCACAGGTTCGCAAATCTTTATCAATAGCTTTGGCTTCTCTCAGGGGCTAGGCATTGACGGAGGGTCCATTGGTCTGCTGATCAATTCGATCAATCTGGGTGAGTTTGTACGAACCACAACCTCCCAACCCGATGGAACACTGGGCACATTCAGCCCAACATTCCTGAACATTGGGATGTCCTATGCCAAGAAGTTTACCGACCGTATCCATGTAGGGGCCTCGGCTCGGATCATCAGCCAGTCCACGCCGGAAGTAAGGGCCAACGGCATCGCGCTGGACGCGGGGGTACAGTATCGGGCGGGAGAGCGTGACCGGGTCAAATTGGGGATCTCGCTTCGTAATGTCGGCCCTACCATGCAGTTTGGGGGAGATGGCCTCTCAGGTCGGGTGTCCTTTGAGGACAACAATCCTTTCGAAACCGGTGTGGAAATTCCCACGGCTTCCTTCGAATTGCCTACAACCCTGAGTATGGGTGGGTCTTATGACTTTTTTCTCGGCCTTGACAACACCATTACGCTGTCTGGTGCCTTTATCTCCAATTCCTTCTACTTCAATCAGGGCGGTTTGGCTTTGGCTTATAGCTACAAAGACATCGTGATGGTTCGCGGCGGATTCTTGTATGAGCAGGGCATTTTTGGAGAGCTGGGTGTGGAGCGATTCAATGCCCACACAGGCGGGGCAGTTGGTGCGACTTTCCAGATCCCGTTTGGAGATGGGAAATTTGATGCGAGTGGGAATGAAGCATTTTCCAGCTTCTCTCTAGACATGAGTTATCGCTTCACAAGCCCATTTGACGGCACATTCACATTTGGCGCGAGAATAGACATTTAGTATATTTGATTTAACAAAAGAATTTGGGTTGGCCGAAATGGCCGACCCAACTATTTTTTATCCCTGTATGAACGATTCGTGCCTGCGTTGATCCGCAACGGATGTCAGACGCGGATAGTCTCCGTTAATGGTTATCACTATGAGTGACATCACATATCTCACCCAGGAAGGCTTTGATAAGTTGAAGGCAAAGCTCCATGAATTAAAAACAAAAGGAAGATCCGACATCGCCAATGCGATCCAAAAAGCACGTGAAATGGGGGATCTGAGCGAAAATGCAGAATATGATGCTGCGAAAGATGCTCAGGGACTCCTCGAGATGGAAATATCCAGACTGGAGTCCACCATCGGTAATGCCCGTGTGCTGGACGATTCTGGTATCGGGAATGATAAGGCATATATCCTTTCGACTGTCAAGCTGAAAAACCTGAAACTGAAAAAGGAAATCAGCTATACCCTCGTCTCTGAAGAAGAGGCCGATCTCAAAGCCGGCAAACTTTCTATCAAATCTCCCGTGGGGAAAGCGGTACTCGGAAAAGCTGTAGGGGATGTGGTGGAAGTTGAAGTGCCCGCCGGCAGTGCTAAATTTGAGATAATGGAAATTTCCCGCTAATTTCTTCTTATGGCTTCTGTCTTCACCAAAATCGTTAACCGGGAAATCCCTGCTCATATCGTCGCCGAGACTGACGAGTTTCTGGCTTTTCTCGATATCAACTCCCTCACCAAAGGACATACCCTTGCCATCCCCAAGCAGGAAATTGACTACCTCTTTGACCTGCCGGATAACCTCTACATCGGATTGCAGGTGTTTGCCAGAGAAGTGGCTAAGGCCATTCATAAAACCATGGACTGCGAGCGGGTCGGAACCGCTGTGGTAGGGTTGGAAGTACCTCATGCCCACATTCACCTGGTCCCAATCAAGAGTATCTCTGATCTGGATTTTTCCAGGCCCAAGCTCAAACTGTCCGATGAAGAGCTGGCCGGGATCGCCAAAACCATCAAATCCGCCATTTAACTGTAGGGCATACACAAAACGGCTGCCCGATCTCCGATCAGACAGCCGTTTTTTGTTGCGAACCCCATCGCTTATCTCACGATGAGTTTTTCGGTGAAGGTTCGCTTGGCTGAACGCACCTGAATCAGGTACATTCCCGGCGAGAAGTCGGATATCTGAATCGGAACCCGGTGTTCCCCCGGCTCTGCCCGGAATGCCTGTGAACGAATCATCCGGCCACGAATATCCTGGAGATGGATGCGGATATCTACATCATCCGGACTGCTCATCAGGAGTTCAGTGTACCCCTCTGCCGGATTGGGGACCAGCCCGATCACGGTAAATGCTTCCACTATATGTCGCAGCTCGACCACGTCTGAATACGTGCTCCCTCCGTTGTTGTCTATCATTCGGAGACGATAATAGCTGGTGCCCATCGGAGTTTGCCAGTCTGTGAACTGGTAGGAAACGGTTTGATTTGGCCGACCCTCGCTCCGGAGTTCTCCCACAGATTCGAACTCTTCTCCTTCTGCGCTTCGCTCAATCACAAAGCGATCATGTTGCTCTTCAGAAGCGGTTTCCCAGCTTAGGTGGTTGAGGCCGTTTCGTTGGTCGCCGCGAAAGTAGTTGAGTGTGACGGGGAGGACAGGATTGACTGCCCCTTTCGTAATCAGTGCTTTTACATCGCATTGGGAAGATCTAGTTCCGTCAAGCACAATCCAGTATGTTTGTCCCTGTGTAAACGTGAGATTTGAGAATGTATAATCAGATCCGGGGAGACTATTCCCGAATACTGTGATCTGCTCACAATCCAAATAAGCCAATAGTGATGCGTCTGCATCTCCACATTGAAATCCTGGCCCATAAATCAATGCAAAATAATTATTGGGCTCCTGATCGCATTGCGCAGTGGAGCCAAAATGGATCGAGAAGTCTGAGGAGGTGGGCGGAGCACCAGGGATATTGGGAATTGTGAAGGTGTAGAAAGTGGTATTTTGAAGGCTGGAAACGCATTGGATACCAAAGGGAATAGCTCCGTTGTCTCCTAGATTACCATTGGGGAGGCAGACAAGTCCTGCACTCCTTGAATAATGGTCTTCTGTCGGCGGTCCTTTGACTCCGCCTGAACAATAACCGGTCAGACGCTGCTTTGTCCCCCTGGCAGTTGAGAGCGTAGTGGCATTTGCCCAGTTCCCTCCGTTGACGTTGGCCGCAAGATTGGGGTCTATTCCATTTCCCTGGGTGAGAGTAATCGGATTCGCACACCTGTCATTGGTAGCAGCAGGCAATGTGGCGTCCAACTGCGGCGAGAGAGCAACCTGGGCGGTTCCACTGACACGCTCCACAACAATGAAATAATCGCCGGAAGCATCCAGGCCATCAACTCTGAAGTTGTAGGGAAACCCGGCAGTCATGTTCTGGCCATTGACGGATCGATACATGGTGTATCCCCACACCGTTCCGAGGAAATTACTTTGCCAGGCGCAAGCGCTTGCGCCGGCATCTTTACTTTCGCTGTACAGAAGAAAAACATTCACCACGCAATTGGCTGAGGTGGTCACCTGAAAATCCATATTCAGCACATTGGCATTGGTCATGCCGGGATTCCAGGAAAACCACACCTCTCCCACACAATTCGTCGGAACACCGTTTCTTTGACCGGCAGAGTTGGTTTGAAAGTCACAATTGGCATCAAAATTCTGCATCCCGGAATTGGCGCCAGTCGCCACGTTGATCGCACTTCCGCAATCATTGGCCCGTGTCGGGATCGCAAGGCTTAAGACAACTAGTGTTGGGAAAAGCAAGTGTAAAAGCCGTTGCATAGAGTATAAATTTGTTGAAACCAGAGATATTTAATCCGCACAAGGAACGTTGAACCAGGCCCGCTAAGTATAAGAGACCGCATTCCGATGGATAAGGATGCATAACTTGTGGAGGAGGGTGGCTCGGCGGTCACTTCTTCCGCTGTGGATTTTGCTTCAGAAAGTCGCTCCAACCCGTATAGCTGGACCCTGATTGGCCGGGATCTCGCTGAAAGGCATGGCACACGGCTGCCGCGAGCGCGTCGCT
>CAZLKP010000103.1:10294-12082 GCA_964560095.1 uncultured Bacteroidia bacterium | reverse complement strand
TACTCCACATTCCTCCTGAATTCAGACAGTATGGTCAGCACACATTTAGCTGTTGCCTGACACTTGGTGTGCTGTTGTATCTGTACTCCTTACCGTCTTTGGCCGAACAGGCCATACACGCTGGACTCTTGGTGAATAATATCCCGGATTTCCTGAAAAGATTCTCAGCTAAAGGCGCTGCTGACGAGACGTTTAACTGGCTAGACCACCTGCCATTGCCGTCGGTTGTATGTCAGCCTGGAGATTCCCTGATTGTGGCATCCAATCCGGAAGCCAATCGCCTGCTATCCATTGATCCCGACACTGCTGGGGGAGATTCATATTGTCTGAACGGTTTTTTGCACAAGTCACTTTCTGCTGAGGAATGGAGGAAGTGCATGGACCACAAAGATCAGGGCACAAGTGTTGGGATTCGAACCGAGTCGCAGCGCCATTTTACTGCCCGAACCCACGTTTCCAGAATTTCACCAGAGCCGGATGAACTCCTCCTGATTCAGTTTTCAGGTATTCATCCTGTGTCCAATTCGCGGGCCAGTAAATTTTTGCAGCTCGGACCTGAAATGGCGATGAACTCAGCACAGGAAGGGCTTTCGGATAATCCATTCCGGCTGCTGTCTGGCATACTGGACCATTTCCCGCTGGCCCTCTGTGTGACCTCTGCCGACGGAGGCTTTTCCTGGTATTCGAGCAAGAAAATGGCGAATATATTTGGACTGCCTGTTTCCTCGGTTAATCAATCTCCTCGATGGTGGCAAAAAGGTATTTCACCTATTGATCGCCCCAAACTCGCTGCTTTCTGGAAAAAAGTCACGAATGAAGGGGAAGGAGAAATCACGGTGGAAACCCAATCATCATCTCTGCTCCCCTTACCCCAAAAAGTCCATTGGAAATCCATCCTCGAATCTGACAGCAATGGAACCCCAACCATGGCTTTCCATTTTTTTAGCGTGGTCGAAGAGAACGACGATACCGAACAATGGGATGAAATTGTAGAAGAATTGGCACGAGAATATTCCGGAATTGCTATGTGGGCCTGGGATAGGAAAAATCAGCAGGTCAAATGGTCTCCGGAGTTTTACCACATGCATGGGCTTTCCTTTACAGCTGTGCCGGATGTCACGCTCCCATTTCCCTTTTTATCGGATGATACCCGGTTTGATTTCAAGCTGCTGCTTGAAACGATTGATGAAGAGTATCTGCCTCTTTCCACAGAGTATCAGATTCACCTGGCTGACGGCACACTGAAAAATTTTCTCCTGGTTGTTGGGGATGCCAAACGAAATGAATCCGGCGAAACAGAATACTTGTCAGGATTCATCCAGGACAAGACGGAACTGCGTGAGATGGACCGTGCCCAGCGAATTTTGGTCGAAAACCTGATGAAGAAGCAGCAGATCCTGAAAGAGTTTTCGACAGCTGTATCTCACAGGCTCAGGGTTCCCATTGCCCACCTGAAAGGGATTTTGAGTCTGATTCTAAATAAGGCGGATATTCCTAGGGAGCAGCAACTTCAGATTCTCAACCAGAGCGCGGAGGAGTTGGATCAGGCTCTGCACGAAATGAATCAAATGCTCAACCTAGAAAAAGGAAAGGAAGGGGTTTCACATGAAATGCGCTGGCAAGAGGTTTGGAAACCAATAGCCCTTGATTTTCAGGATCAGATCATCGAAGCACAGGCATCTATGATCGTGGATTTTTCCGGGGCAAGGAAGGTCTTCGCCAACAAAGAGCACCTGGAAGGTGTGCTGACGGAGCTACTCAACAATTCCCTCAAATTCAGAGATGAAA
>CAZLKP010000103.1:0-10284 GCA_964560095.1 uncultured Bacteroidia bacterium | reverse complement strand
AAAGCAGGCCGCTGGAGCTGTATGCCTACACCGAAAAGACCGCGGATTGTATTTGGTTTCATTTTCAGGATAATGGCCTGGGCATCGATATCAATGGACGGGAAAAGGCTCCCTTTGAGCTTTATAAGAAGTTCCATGCAGGCCGCTCGGGAAAAGGATTTGGGTTGTACATGGTCAAGCTGTGGGTAGAGCTCCTGGATGGGCAGATCTCCATGACCAGCCTCCCGGGCGAAGGCACACGTATTTCCCTGGCTTTGCCATTGCCAGATAAATAGATGACAATCGCTTCCTGAACTTTTCACTGCTGTAAGGGTATGTAGGAATTAGCCCTTCATAAGTACTGGATCAGCGTATTTTTGTGTTCGAATCCGGAACAATTTCTCGCCCCAATCAATTTCCTATGAATCGATCAATCCTCATTACTGGCGGTGCCGGTTTTATCGGGTCCCACCTTGTCCGTCATTTTGTCAACCGGTATCCCCAGTATCGCATCATCAACCTCGACGCGTTGACCTACGCCGGGAATCTGGAAAACCTGAGAGATGTGGAATCCAGTGACAACTACAGATTTGTCAAGGGGGATATTTGTGATGCCGATCTCCTCAATCAACTATTCGTAGAAGAATCGATCGATGGGGTGATTCATCTTGCCGCCGAAAGTCATGTGGACCGGAGTATCCTGGATCCGCTGTCCTTCGTCAAAACCAATGTGCTCGGAACGACCACCTTGCTCCAGGCTGCCCGCACTGCCTGGGGAGACCGGAAAGATGTGAGGTTTTATCACGTTTCGACCGATGAAGTTTATGGCTCCCTGGAGCCCGGCGACTATTTCACTGAAACGACAGCCTATGATCCCAGAAGCCCGTATTCTGCCTCCAAAGCCAGCTCAGACCATTTTGTGAGAGCTTATGGAAATACCTACGGGATGCCTTTTGTGGTAAGCAACTGTTCCAATAATTATGGGTCTTATCAATTCCCGGAAAAATTGCTCCCGCTGTTTATCTCCAATATCGTCAACCGGCAATCTCTGCCTGTCTATGGTAAAGGAGATAATGTGAGAGACTGGTTATGGGTGGTGGATCATTGCCGGGCCATTGATGTGATTTTTCATAACGGTACCAACGGCGAAACCTATAACATTGGCGGGAACAATGAGTGGAAAAACATTGATCTCATACATCTGTTAATTCGCCAGGTCGATGAAAAACTGGGAAACGAACCCGGCACATCCCACAAGTTGATCACTTATGTGACGGATCGCCCAGGGCATGATCACCGATATGCCATTGATCCATCTAAACTGGAAGCTGAGCTTGGCTGGTCTCCCAGCGTTACCTTTGAAGAAGGACTCTCACTCACCATCAACTGGTATCTGGAAAATATGGAATGGTGTGACCGCGTAAGATCCGGAGCCTATCGGGAATATTATGACCGACAATATGGAGATCGGCTAAAAGCCTAATCCTGACAGCATGTAGATACCCTACATAACAGCCTGAGTGACCACGCTCAATCAGGCTGTTTCGGCTCAGGCTGGTCCTGACCTCAGACAGGGTAAGGCCAATCCCGGAACGCCTCGAGAAAATGGGGATCCTTCCAGGTAATCACCCCAGTCGTGACCCAGCAAAGGACGATGCCGACTGGTCCGGTCATGCCCGTGAGGAAGTACTGATCAGAGACGATGAAAAGCCCCAAAACACCTGCCAGGGCCATCAGCACGCCGACCATACAGGCTGCTGTCAGGATAGAACCGCTTTTTCTGGCGAAATAGGCCATGGGGTAGGCAAGGCTGATGTAGAATAACACCATGACAACCATATTGACACTGGTCCACGCTTCGTTGTCCGATTCCTGAAAAAACAAAGCCAGATACCAAATCCCAGAAAATAGCCCTGTAATCAGGTTGCCCTTCCAAAATCCCAGGGCTTTGGTTTCCTGAAGCAGGAATCCCCGCCAGCCCAACTCTTCGCCATAGGTGTAGGCGACATAAAGCGTCGTTCCGAGCAGGAATTGAAACAGCACCATCAAGGCGAAAAGAACACCGCTATTCAGGGATTGAAACCATTCCGGAATATCTGCCGAGTCCATGCCTTGAGGCGTCATGTGGCGCAGTACCCGATCCGTGTCAAAATTGATGTTCCCCACGATGTCCATGCCCGCGAGATTGCCCAAAAGACTGGTGAGGATCATTGTGCCTATCATCAGGATGACCACCCATGCCAGACCGAAGAAAAACCAGGGGGTGCGGATCTGATCCTTCGGTGTGATGCCGAGCTGGCTGAGTGGATCCCGATACACCCTTCTGGAGACAATGATCGCTGAAAGTGCAGGCCCCCATCTGTATAGAAAGGTCAGCAGGACGCCTACAAATCCATCCTGATCGTTCATGATTTGCTCTAGTCCGAACAGGACGGCCCAAGTGATCCCATATGCAATGATGATGAACAGCAGGACTTTGCGATGCTTCATAGCGGACGATTACCCTCGCAAAGATAGATATCACTGAGCCGGATGGCAATCAACTCATTTTTTGTTTTCGAAATTCAAGGTAGGAATAAATCACAGGCACCAGCGTCATTGCAGCGACTCCTCCCAGAAAAACAAAGAAGAATACTTCAGGTCGCAGAAGCCAAGAAATGCCCATTAGCCCGAGAGAGGCGCCAACCCAAATCCAACCAGTCAGTTTGTGGGTTTTTCTCCACACATCATCGCTTTCTAGCGTCCAGGGCGTCCGTATGCCGATGAAATAATTGGGTCGGATTTTGCCCATGAAATTGCCCAACACCAAAAATAGAATCAGTATGCCCGAGGGCACTACCGTCGTCATATCAATCTCCTGCCCCAGACCAAAGGCGATGATCAGAAGCCCGAGAAAGCACAACAACAAATTGACCCCTACCTGAATAGCATATATGGGCTTTTGTGAATGTTCCAGCATTTGTTTGGGGTCCAAAACAGGGATAATCCAAAAAATCGCATTTACCATGATCATGGTGAAGGGAAGGAGAAAAATCGCGATCTCCTTGGGCATGGTGTCATCCACCTCTCCTTTCAGATTCCAATGAGTCGGTAACTCTTCAGGAAGTCGATCCCAAAAAATGATCCCGGCCAGAAGTGGAATGAAGATAAGAACCAGATTGGGCCAATGGGTTTTGATCCAGGATGTCATGATTCAGAATGTTGTTGGTTGGGAAGAGGTTGTTGTAGGCCAATGAGCCAGCTCATTAGGTCTTCCAGTACGGAGGTGTGCAAAGAGTAATACACAAACTGCCCCTTTTTGACAGATATGACGAGATCTGCCTGTCGCAATTGGTCTAGGTGGTGGGAGATGCTGGGCTTGCTCATGTCAAAGGCATCGGCAATTTCTCCGGCTGTCAGATCCGATTCGTGGAGCATTTCCAGGATTTTCCGCCTGCTTGGGTCATTAAGCGCTTTGAACACCTGGTTCATCAGTTGTTAATCGTTAGATTAGGTATTTAGGAAAATGTCTAAATTTTTTACGACGCTTTTCTTCGAAGGTTGGGCTGTTGGTAAAAAAATCATGGGAAACGCTCCGAAACTTGGACGGACAAAGTTCCTTTCGCCTGGATTTTTCCGCTAATTACTTTCGCCGCTGCAATCTGTGCTTCTGTGCTTTCCTGAAACGCATGCAGGACGGGAATATGCTGCCAGCCTTTCAGATGTGTGAACACAAAAGGACTTCCAAACAGCACAATACAAGCCGGTTTTCCAGCAATCAGTTTGTTCAGGTAGGTGATTGACGCCTCGCTCAGGCCAAATTGGTCTTTGGCTTTAACGGCCAGACCATGAATGCTGAGAATCCAGCTATCTGGATCTAGATCTGCAGGTTCTCCGACAGACAGGATGTGGGTGTGGATACTTTCCTGCTTCAGCGAATCGTGAAATGCCAGGTGATCGCGTTGCCCTTTGTCGAGCTGATGATGCTGGTGCTCATTAACCTTCTGCGTTGGGTTGACAAATGCCAGAGCTCTTTCTAGATCTTTGATACCCAACGGGGAGGGGACCCAGCACAAGGACGCTTCGTGGAGCTGCCTGATTAGTTGGATGCTATCGCGGCGGTGGAGGTCATGGTCCAGAGACTCTCCGGGCGGTACGGGAGCTTCATGGGCATCTGTCCAGCATTTGGCTGCTAGCACATGGCGACATCGACGCCTCAGGTCTTCATGATTAATGTCTTCTTGCTCCAGAGCCTTTTCCAATCGCATAATCGCGACTCTTACGTCACTGGGAAACAGCAGGATGTCGTTGCCGGCTTGAAAGGCTTTGAGCTCAATTTCCCCCGGTAGAAAATGCTTGGTAACCCCTTTCATATCCAGGGCATCAGTCACGGTGAGTCCCTGGAATTCGAGGTGCTTTCTTAGCGTATCGGTCACCATAGGGTAGGAGAGGGTTGCCCCGATATTGGGTGCATCATCGAGGGCTGGCACCCGGATATGGCCAGGCATAATGGCGGAGACCCCTTGCCGGATCAGCTCCCGGAAGGGATAGAATTCTGTTTTTTCCAGCCTGCTTGTATGATGTGGAATGGTGGGCAGATCAAAGTGCGAGTCCACTTTGGTGTCGCCGTGTCCGGGGAAATGCTTAGCCACGGCCAGGATTCCGGCATCCTGAAGGCCATCCATGTAGGCTCTGCCTTTTCGGGCCACCAAATGTGGATCACTTCCGAACGACCGAAACCCGATCACCGGGTTTCCGGACTCCGTATTCACATCCACACAAGGAGCGAAGTTCATGTGAATGCCCAATCTTCGGCATTGTGTGCCCAGGTCCCGGCCCATATCATAGATCAGCTGATCGTCCTGAATTGCGCCTAGTGCGATTTGGTACGGGAATGAAAGCGTCTTGTCGAGCCGCATACCGAGGCCCCATTCAGCATCTATGGAGATCAGCAGCGGAACCCTGGATGCTTCCTGATATTGCCTGGTCAGGTCCAACTGTCGCTCCGGCGTTCCTTGGAAAAAGATGATGCCTCCAATGCCATAATGTTCAATGAGGTTGAGCAGGTCATCGGTGTGTTGTTGACCGCGGTTGGACCAACCAGCTACATGAAGGAGCTGTGCCATTTGCTGGCGGGGAGACAGGGCGTTCAGGGTGGATTCAACCCACGGATGCGTGAGAAAGTGATGATAAGGGGGCATAGTTATTCTTTTTTCCCGAAGTTCTCATCCATTGGAATAAACATCGAAATCACAAAGCTGGGGATGGTGGCGATCATGACCCAGATGAAGAAATGGGTGTAGCCGAGTTGTTGTTGCAGCCAGCCGCTCCACATACCAGGAATCATCATCCCAAGGGCCATGAGTCCAGTTCCCAGGGCATAGTGTGCCGTTTTGAACGATCCCCGGGCAATATAGAGCAGGTAGAGCATGAAGCCCGTAAACCCGAATCCATAGCCGAATTTCTCCAATGCCACCATGGTACCGATCTCCCAGAAGTTATCGGTCTGATTCCACGCCAGCCACACATAAGCCAAATTAGGGAGATTGATCGCCGCCACCATGGGCCAAAACCATCTCTTCATACCGTCACGTGAAGCCAGGATTCCCCCCAGGATGCCGCCCACAATAAGCCCAGGTACACCGAACCATAGATTCAGGTTCCCAACAGCAGTAGTATCCAGCCCCAGGCCTCCTTCTTCAAGCGCGTCTAGCATAAACGGTCCGATGAGCGAAACCAACTGAGCTTCTCCAAAGCGAAAGAGTAACAGAAACGCCAGAATGACGCCAATTTTATCTCTGTCGAAAAAGCTGCGAATGGTTTCCCACACCAGCATCCAGTCTACCTTGCCCTCTGCGCGGTCTTGTGCGGGTCTTGGCATGGAAAACCGGTGATAGAGGCCCATGGCCGCAATGAGAATACCCAGAAAGATCATGGTACCTGCCCATGCACTGGCCTTCGCCTCCGCTTCCGGCATGGCATCACTCATCAACCGGGTGGTGAGATATCCGGCAAGTAGCACAAGCCCGCCTTCTCCACTCATCATCGCAATTCGGTAAAACAGCGAGCGGAAGCCTACAAAAAAGGACTGATCCCCTTCGGATAACCCCAACATATAAAACCCATCGGCAGCAATATCATGTGTGGCGGAGGCCAACGCTACAATCCACATAATGCCGATGGTGATGAGGAAAAAATCCGGCAGGCGAAGGGCTGCTCCAACGGCAATGAAGCCGACTCCCAGCAACCACTGCATCCACACTGTCCAGTTTCGTTTGGGATGGCTCACTTCAATAATCGAACTCCAGAGAGGCTTGATCACCCAGGGAAGATAGAGCATGGAGGTATATAGGGTCAGGACTTCGTTGGAAATACCCAGATCTTTGTACATGATTTTGGACACCGTCATGACCATGACATAGGGGAGTCCCTGGATGAAATACAGAGTTGGGATCCAGGCCCATGGGCGGGAGTTGGTCGAAGGTTGGTTCATGTGCAGACAATTGAATTCCGAAGCTAAGGGATCTTTGTGAATTCGTTGTCCTGTCGTGGTACTACCCGGTACAAATAAGAAGAGCCACCGGGTGACCTGCCTGGTGACTCTTCCGCAAAATGAATCGTTACAACTTGACCTAGAGCATAGATCCCTTCGAGTTCAGGGATGCTGCGGACCTGACTAGAAAGTCCAGGCGCTTTTTCATCGGAATGCTCTTCGCGTATTCTCTGTGTTTGATTTTAAACACTTTCAATAGATCCTGAACATTTTCATCTTCTAGCAGATCCGTATATACCTCCTGAACATGCTCATAGAAGCGCATATATTCGCGCATTCGGTCGTGAGCAGTATCCTTGGTACTTGTTGGCTTTTTGAATCCCATCATATCACCCAATGCCGTTTCGTAGATAGGATATTCCTCATCCAAGGTGTTAGCTACTTTCGAAAGGAGACTGAACTGAGTAGGGCTCAACTTTGGTTGGTTGCCACCACTGTACAGCTCATGGAAGGATTCATAAAAGTCGAAAGACTCTTTGGACTTACCTGCTTCCATTATTTCATACAACTTGGCCTTCAAAGCATTGCTGAATCTGCGTCCGCCCAACTTGTAAGCATTGGTGAAGGCTTCCTGGAACTCCTCATCTTCGGCAATGTTCGCGTTTCCAAAATGTTCTCGAAGCCAGGCATCCTTAGCAACTTCATCTTTGTCAACGTGATCAAGAACCTTTCCGCCGTTTCTGGACATGAGCCCGGCAAGCTCATCGGCGCTCATCATGTTGTTAATTGCTGGCTCTTCAGAAATCATTCTCGGTGTATACATAGTGGGTGATAGGATGAAAAAGAAAAAACGATCAGGCCCTTCCTGACTGAACATGGAAAATGCCGGAATCTGATGGGAATCCGGCAAAATCTTTCATACAAAGCACTCTAGAAACAGGCATTTATGCAAATAAACGAAAAAAAAGTGAGTTGGTTTCATGTGTAACCAATTATTCCACATGATTTATGCTAAATGATGTGGTTAAGGCGTTGCGTTACATCTTCCCTCGGGATCCTGCTTTGCTTGCCCGTGTCCATATCTTTGAGTTGAACCGTTTTATTGGCAACTTCATCGTCTCCGATCATCAGGGTAAATGGGATGCCAAGTTTATCAGCATATGAAAACTGCTTTTTCAGTTTGGCTGTGTCTGCATATAATTCGGCCGGAATACCTGCCTCTCGAAGCTCTGAAAGCAGATCTAGGGAGACGTTGTATCCGTCTCCGCCAAAATTGATCAGCAAAACCTTCGTGCGCGAGGCCCGATCTTCTTGAAATAGATCCAGCTCATCCATGACATCATAAATCCTGTCTGCACCAAACGAGATGCCCACGCCCGGCAGATGTTTCATCCCAAACAGCCCGGTGAGGTCTGCATACCTGCCCCCACCGCAGATCGAACCGATCGATACATCATATGCCTTCACTTCGAAAATGGTACCTGTGTAGTAATCAAGGCCCCGGGCGAGCTGGAGATCGAAGGTCACCGTCCCTCTGCCACGTGGAAATCTGGCCGCAGTTTCCAACACTTCTCGCATTTCACGTACACCTTCACTACCTGTTTCCGAGGCCGAAAGCTCTGACGCCAAAAAATCCAGCTTTTCCTCATTGCTGCCTTCAAACAGGATTAGGGAGAAAATCTTGTCGATGGCTGGCCCATCTAATCCCCTTCCTGCCATCTCCTCTTTGACGTCCTCCACGGTTTTTTTGTCCAGTTTGTCAATCGATATGCAAATGTCAGAAAACTTCTCCGGCCTACCGGCGACTTCTGCATAACCGTTGAGGATTTTCCGGTTGTTCAGGAGGATGGAAAAGCCCGGGAGACTCAGATTGGTGAGGACTTCATCAAAAATAGCGATAAACTCTGCTTCAAACAGGAGAGAATCTGACCCGACGACATCGGCATCACACTGGAAAAACTCCCGGTAACGCCCTTTCTGTGGGCGATCCGCACGCCAGACTGGTTGGATCTGGTAACGCTTGAACGGAAATATCAGCTCGTTCTGGTTCATCACGACAAAGCGAGCAAACGGCACAGTGAGGTCATATCGCAGTGCGCGGTCACAAATTTCATATCCCAGTTTCTGAGGATTATCCAGGTGCTTGGCGCCTTTGAGAAAATCGCCATTATTCAGAATCTTGAAAATAAGTCGGTCTCCTTCTTCTCCATACTTGCCGGTTAACACACCCAGGTTCTCCATGGAGGGTGTTTCGATGGGTGCGTAGCCATATTTCTGAAACACAGATCGAATCACAGAAAAAATGTGCTCTCTGCGAATCATCACTTGTGGTAGGAAGTCTCGGGTACCCTTGGGGATGGATAGTTTCTGGGCCATGTATGATCGTTCTGATTTGATGAACTGGGATATAAAGATAGAAGAGGAAAATGGGATTTCATGGCGTTGCTCCTCTTTTGCGCGATTTCAGTGATGGATTTAGACCTTTTGGCTGAATTGGAGTTATTATGGATAGAGAAATCATCGTGAAGTACACGAAAAGCATTGCGCAAATCCGGGCATTTTGTGTAATATTTATCAGAAATCATCGACTGATTTCTACAACTCACTAAGAATTCGTAAACACTTACAAAATGGAAGTATTTGATATCTTCATCACCGCAGGTGGCGCTCTGTTCGGTCTGGCTATGTTCAGAAGCGGATGGGTGGTTGTGCGGCAGCAACAATCGGCCGTCATCGAACGACTCGGAAAGTATCAACGGACAGCCGGTCCAGGGTTTCACCTCAAAATTCCGTTTCTGGACCAGGTGTCTGGAAAAGTAAACTTGAAGGTTCAGCAGTTGGACGTGAAAGTCGAGACCAAAACCCTCGACGACGTATTTGTCCACCTCAAAGTATCTGTTCAGTACCAAGTGATCAAAAGCAATGTGTATGGCGCCTTCTACGAATTGGAAGATCCCAAAACACAGATTACCTCCTATGTATTTGATGTGGTGAGGGCTGAAGTACCCAAGCTGAAGCTGGATGCTGTGTTTGCCAGAAAAGACGACATTGCCGTTGCAATCAAAGCCGAGCTGACCGAAGCCATGGAAGGGTATGGCTATTACATTGTGAAAGCGCTGGTGACAGACATTGATCCCGATTCTCAGGTGAAAGTATCCATGAACCGGATCAATGCTGCTGAGCGCGAAAAAACGGCTGCCCAGTACGAAGCTGATGCTGAGCGAATCAAGATTGTAGCGATAGCCCAGGCAGAAGCCGAATCCAAAAAGCTCCAGGGACAGGGGATCGCTGACCAACGGAGAGAAATCGCCAAAGGTCTTGAAGACTCTGTTGAGGCCCTCAATAAGGTCGGAATCAACTCCCAGGAAGCTTCCGCCCTGATCGTGGTGACTCAACACTACGATACGCTCCAGGCCATGGGTTCGACCAATAGGTCCAATCTGATTTTGCTTCCCAACTCTCCCTCCAACGCCAGTGACATGATGAATCAGATGATTACCTCATTCTCTGCCGCTAGCCTCATGGGAGAGGAAATGAAGCAGGGTAAAATTCCCGAACCTGTGAAAAAAAAGGTACAGACCAGCCGCCCTTTTGAAGATCCGTTCTCCGGAGGCGATAACCCCAATACCAATGATCTCCTGTCAGATTAAGCTTCCGTTGCGACAACTATCCCGCCTCATGGGCTGACACAGGGAAGACATATGAAAGAAACTTCTTATATTTTGAGATGTAAGTAGTTTGAATGTGGTTCAGTGGGATCGGGATTTCTTCCCGATCCCGAACCTTTTTGGGGTATTCTGTCCGAGCAGTTGCATGTTGCTGAATACACCAGC
>CAZLKP010000102.1:0-12122 GCA_964560095.1 uncultured Bacteroidia bacterium | reverse complement strand
ATCCCTCGCTGGTCATGAGTGGAGAACAGGAAAGTGATATTTTCCCGCTTGTTGAGCCCGGCCATGATGTCGAGAAGGTTGGTGGTAGAGGCTGAGTCGAGATTGGCGGTGGGTTCATCGGCGAGGATGAACTTGGGCTTTGGAGCCAGGGCCCTTGCCACTGCTACCCGCTGCTGTTGTCCACCGGACATCTGGTTGGGGCGCTTTTTCTCCAGCCCGCCCAGACCTACAGCTTCCAGTAGTTCCAGGGTCCGTGCATCCCGCTCTTCTTTGGCACGTTTCTGAAGCAGCATGACGAATTCGACGTTCTCCTTCGCTGTCAGGACCGGAATGAGGTTATACGCCTGAAAAACAAAGCCAATGTTGTGAAGGCGAAAATCGATTAGCTCATTTTTTTTCAGGCCAGTGATGTCTACTCCGTCAACCTGGATGCTGCCGGAGCTGGGCTTATCCAGTCCGCCGATCATATTCAAAAGGGTTGTTTTGCCCGAGCCTGAAGGCCCGACAATGGCGGTGAATTCTCCCTGCCTGAAACTGAGGGAAACATCATTAACAGCATGCACGTCAACGACGCCTTCGTAGGTCTTGTGGAGGTTGTTTATGGTGATGATGGACATGGTGGTAATCGTTAAGAGTGAGAGGTTGATCTTTGGGAGTTGGGAAGGCTGTTTTTTGAACCGAGAACCGAGAACCGAGAACCGAAAACCGAGAAAATTCCTTTCGTATCTCGCTTCTCTCTTTTCGTAGCGAAGCGGTCTCTGTTATTCTCTCAGATGGCTCGGACGGCTTCAGCCGGATTCAGTTTCAGGGCTCTTCTGGCAGGGAAAATGGCTGAAACGAGCGCTGTCAGAATGACCATGAACATGACTTCCATATAGTATTGGGAAGGCAGTTCGGTATACACGATTGAAGCCATGCCAAATTCATCCATGCCCGCTTCGAAGGCAGACAGATCAATGCCGGCTTTCCCATAATACTTCACAAATCCCCAGCTGGCCAGAAGGCCAATTGGTGCCCCCGCTACCGTGAGAAAGACGGTTTCGAGCAGGATCATTCCGAAGACTTTTATACGGTTCATGCCTACCGACATGAGCATACCGAGCTCTCTGGTTCGCTCCAAAACGGCCATCTGCATGGTGTTGATGATGCCGAAAGCGAGTGCAAGCAGGATAATCCCGACGAAAATCCGAAGGGAAGCATCTATGGAGTTGGAGAGGAATTCAAGCTCCGGGGCGAGATCACCCAGATCTTCCACTTTCGTATCCGGATATGTTTCCTTCAAGTCAGCTATTGTACTATCACTTTGCTGAATGTCATTCAGGAGAATGGCAATCTCTTGGATCCCGGTTTCCACACCGATCAGTTCCTGCAGATCTGAGAGCTTCATGAACACCTGCATTTCTTCGAGGTTGGCATTCTGGGCTTCATACACACCTGCCACTTTGAATCGGGAGCTCACGATCTGGCCCTGCGGATCCTGGAAGCGGATGACCATGTTCCTCCGGAAATTGAAGTTGGGACCACTGGTTTCAGCTCCGGGTTGAACATCGTTGCCTTCCGTTTCTTTTGCTTCCTCTACGACACCAATCTTTTTGGCCAGCGTTTCTCCAACCAGAATGGTCGGTCTCCGTGTATCGGGAAAATACTCTCCTCCAATGATTCGGTCGCGGAGTTGGGTGGTGGCAGCTTCCTGTTCAGGATCTACGCCTCGAATCTGTATGCCAAAATTCCCGCTCGTGCTTTCGAGCATTCCACTGGCAATGAGCCGCCCGGAAGATTGAACGACTTGTGGCAGCTGACTGACTTCCTGAAGCATTTGTTCTCCGTTCTTCAGGAAGTATTTCATTTCCTCTCCTGCCTCAAACTGTTTCGGGTGAATCTGGAGGTGAGAGGTTTGCGTCTGGATCACATCCCGGGTCCTGCTTTCGCTGATTCCCCAGGAGAATGATATCATGGCGAGTCCGGCCCAGAGGCCCAGAGCAATGGCGACCATCACCACGCCACTTCTGAGCGGGTGACGCCATACATTTCGCCAGGCTATATTGATTAACATGCTTGATTCGCGTTTTGGGTGAATAGAATCAGACTCTCATAGCCTTGACCGGGTCGATCCAGAAGATTTTCAGAATCGGTTGGATAGATACCAGAAGGGTCAGGAGTAATACGACAAGTGCCTGATTGAGAAAGATTTGTGGCTCAATGGCGGTGGGAATAACCGGCTCAATCCCAAAGGCTGTATAGCCTTCTGCGGCTTCGCCCGTCATCACGATGGGGTTGTAGTGGAAAAAGATCACCACCGGCAGCGAAATGAGGATGCCTATCACAACCCCCAGTAATCCCATCAGCACCATCTCCAGCGTCATGATCTGGCTCAGTTTTCCTCTTTTCATGCCCACAGCTGTCAACACACCGAATTCGTATTCCCGCTCCTTTGTCATCATCAGGGCAGTACCGAAAATTCCGAAACCGATAATGAGGTAGAGAATGGCCATGGTGAAGTAGCCGCCGATCTTATCGGACTCAATGCTCTGAATTAATTCGGGCATCATTTCCCGCCAGTCCAGCACCTCATATTCTTCTGACAGCTCTCCCCGAATATTCGAGGCCACCGCTTCTTCCTCTCCGGGGCTGTTGAGATTGAGAGCATAGGCGGTGAGGCGGTCGGGAGCCGCAAACATCGACTGCGCTTTTTGCAGATCAATGTAGCCAATGCGGTCGCTGAGCTCCTGTGAGCCAAACTTGAGGGTGGCCTTCACTGGAAATAGTCCGCTGGCCATGGTTCCCCGAAATCCTTGTCCAAACAGCACAACGGTGTCACCGATCATCACGTTCAGCCGTTTGGCCAGACCTTCCCCAATCATGATGCCGCCTGAGCCATTTTCGATATAGGTCCCGTCCACGACTTTGTTAGCCAGGTTTGTGAGTCGGGTTTCCTTTTCTGGCGAAATGCCGACGATCTGTACCACCTGACTGGAACTATCGGTGGAGGCCAGAAGGAAGGATTCCAGTCTGGGCACCGCGTCCGTTACACGGTCATCTGAAGTGGCCGCTGTCTGGACAACCGGCAAGGTTTCAAATGAGTTATCGATGGTTTTTTCATCCCAGTATCCATCCTTGTGGATCTGGACGTAGCCGGAATAGAACCCTACTACGTTTTCAATCATTTTTTCATAGACGCCTTCCTGCATGGACCGCGTGAAGATGGCCAGGACCACGGCCAGGACCACTGATCCGGCGGTGATGAATGTCCGCCTTCTGTTGCGCCACAGGTTGCGCCAGGCGAGAGTGAGTATCATGAGTTGGGAGAGGTTAGAAGTGAGAACCGAGAAGCGAGAAGCGAGAACCGAGAACCGAGAGAAAATTGTCCGCCTGCGTGAGAACAGCAGTCTTTTTCTATCGGTTGTGCCTCGTCCCTGATTCGCGCCGCCTAGCGCAGCCGTTTCATGTTCTGAACGGAGAAGAAGTTGTCTTCCATGGGCACTTCGAAGCTGATGCTTTCGTACTCCAGGACGGTCTTGTGGCCATCTTCCTCGACGGGGATCATTTCGAGTTTGGTGGCGAATGTGCGGCCGCCCATCTGCTGGATATTGGACGATTGCATCACATTAATCAGGTATCCGTCTTCGTCGTAGAATTCGTTCCTGAGGGTGAGATAATCGGCTTTATCTATCCAGGCGTAGATTTTTCCCCAGACTACAGCTACATCTTCATGGGGAATTAATTCAATTTTCCAGCAGGTACTACCTTCGATGGTGGAATCATTGAGAATCCGATGGTCATAATCATCGACAATAGATACCTCCTGGACCAGATCATTATTGGTGAAGTCTGATCCCATCCAAGACTGCGACATCATGGAGCGGGGAAGTTTGATGGTTCGCTCAATGCGCGGTACCCAGTTCCATACTTCATTGCCACGTTTGAGGGTGGCCATCCCGGCGTCCCGAGCCGGCGAAGTCACAAGCATAAGGGCGTAATCATCGCCTTTGCTCCAGCTTTTCATCGACATTTCGCGAGTCCAGTCGGGTCGCACGATTGTCATTTTCATCACGGCCTGGGAGCTTTCAATGCCCCGGCGCGTGTTTTCTGCTTCGCGGATAATGTCTTTGGCCGATTGGCCGAAGGCAGGTCCTGCTAGCAGGGCCAGGGAGAGGAAGGTGAAAAGATAGGTTCGTATCATGGATAATAGGTTTATGGTCAAAGGTCAAAGGGACAATGGTTCATAGTTGAATGGTTGGAAATCTGAGGTCTGGATCTACTGTTTCTTACGTGCAATACTCTTCTATCAGATCCTGCTTCATTTGCTCAAGTGGCGCAGCTGTGCCGAGCACAACATACTGGAGCCTCATTCCATCCAGAACGGCGCCTAGAATACGGGCATGTCGGTAGGGTTCCGGGTGGCCAGCCTGCTCCAATTCCTGGGCTAGCATAGGTACCATTGACCGATACTTTTCCTGAACGATCTGTGCTAGGTCCGGAAATTGGTTCACTTGAAGGGCCAGGGAAGTCATGAGTTTCTGGTAATCGAATCGCTCAACCAAAAAGTGGAAGGTCCATTCAATCAACTTCCGCAACCTGGGTTTGCCTGAATCTGCCTGCATAATGCCCTGTACTACTAAGGTGCTTTCTTCCAGGCTGCGATGGACAATGGCTGTCATCAGGTCCTATTTCTTTTTAAAGTAATTGTAAATGAGGCCTTTGGCTACTCCAGCCTGTTTGGCAATCTGGTTGATAGAGGTGGAATGAAACCCTTGCTTGGCAAAGAGCTCAAAAGCAGCATCCAAGATTTTATTCCTGCTGTTTTTGCGAATTTCTTCAAACTGTTTATTGCTTTTAGGACTCATATTTTATTTATGATTGACCGGTCGGTCATAGATATAGAATTTTTTTTTAAAGAGTTCCTGTCCTCGACAAAAATCATTCAGGTTTGGATGTGGGATCCAGCTTATTGCTCCGGAGCCCGATAGCTGATGAGAAGGATTCAGGGCTGTATTTCCAGAAATCACTAATCCCACAGCTCTCCTGCAACTGCTTCTGGCACGCCATCCTTGTGCAGCATTACATGGATGGTTTTGTAGCGGAAATAGGCTTCCGACACAAACACATAACCACCGCACGCGTTGCTTTCGCCCCAGGAGTTTTTGACGAGATAGTACTTGGTGCCGTTCTGGTCGCGGGCCATGCCAGTGATGTGCATTAGGTGATCGTCTGTGGTGCTCTGGTCGTCGAAGGATGCCTGGCGCAGCGCTTCGGTGATGTCCAGCTCTGGTTGAGGTGACAGAAACAGGGCCTCTTGTTCATCAGTATTCATGACATTCCACGCTGTCGCTGGTACGACGGCCACGCCATTTCGATGGGAGAAATACTTCTCACTCACATCCGCATCCCAGGCGACCGTGTAGCCATTCTCGAGTGCGTGATCGACCGTGGCGACGAGGTCGTTTAATTCCACGTTCCACATTTGCCGGTAATCCCAGTTATCGGGCACCATCAGCACGGATTGCTGGTGGTAGGGTTGAAATGCAAAGGACATGAGCTCCACATAATCGTCCATGTCCAGGCCCAGGGAAGCCGCAAATGATTTCGGAGTGTAGGTTTCTCCTTCGTACTCGAACGTTTCGGGAACCTCCCCAAGATAGGCATCCAGGATGTTGCGCAGGGCGTCATCCCACTGGGGGGTCAGCTGCTTGTTTTTTACAACGGTCTTAACGAATGACTCAATTACGGCCTCCATTTCGTTGTGATTGTGCTGATCAGGATCTACCAGCTTGCCGGAATAGATGGATTCGGGTACCATGCCGACCTGTTCAAATACGGTATTCACATCGTGAAATAAGCCGCCGCCACTCAGTCGCGCTGAGCCATGCATCCGCACATATTGGTCGGCCTTCATTGGCCAGATCTGGCGGACGATATACATTTCGGAGAGGTTGTATTCGCCTTTTCCCATTCTCAGGAGCTCCGATTCCAGGAAAGAAACTGTTGAAAAGCTCCAGCAGGTACCGGAGCGCCCCTGATTTTTAATAGGGGTATCATCCAGTGAGACATCCAGCGTAAATTGGTAATTGCCACCTGGCCGGTTGAAGATCACTTCTTCCTGCCCGATCATTGGCAGGAACAAACATATGAGCGTAAGGGATATGAAGAGTTTTTTCATCTGAGAAAGGGAATTGGGAAAGTTCACGGTTCACGGTTGGAGGTTCACAGTTGGAGGTTCTTGGTTCGAGGTTTGTAGGAAGGTAAATCCTCTGATCTCGCCTCTCGAAGTCTCGCCTCTCGCTTCTGACCTCTCTCTACCACCCCAGTTTTTTGGCGATCTTTTTGGGAACAGATCCTCGATGGACCATAATGTCCATGGTCTTGTAGCGGACATATGCTTCAGAAGCGAATAGATAGCCTCTGCACGAATTGCTGTCACCCCAGGAATTTTTTACCACGTAGTATTTGTCTCCGTTCTGGTCGCGGGCGATACCGGTAATGTGCATGCCGTGGTCATCAGTTGTTTCGAAATTATCGAAGGCTACCTGTCTCATGTCCTGGGTAATCTCCAGTTGGGGCACAGGACCATCCATAGCCGCTGAGATGTTTCCATCGGCAGGAACAACGGCTACGCCGTTGCGATGATTGAACCCATCTTCGCTCACATCTGCTGCCCAGGCGATGGTGTAGCCATTTTCCAGTGCATGATTGATAATGGTCATCAAATCGTCCACAGGGACATTCAGTACATGTTTGTTATCCCAGTTGTCGGGAACTTCGAGCATGAATGATTCATAAAAAGGATGATGCGTATAGCTGCTGAATTCCACGTAGTTATCTGCCTCAAGTCCCAAAGACGCTGCGAAGGATTCAGGGGAGTAGGTTTCGCCATCATGCTGGAAAGAAGCCGGGTATTCACCTAAATAAGCGTCAACCACGCCGGTAAATGCGTCAAACCAGCGATCTGACAGCTGACCGTTTGGGTTTTTGATCACAGCCTCACAGACCGCTTTGGTCACGGCATCCAGCTCTCCGTGAATGTGCTTGTCTGTGCCATACTCGAGGCCCGGATAGGCCGATTCAGGCACCAGTCCGTGATCATCCAGTACGCTGGTCACATCATGGAATGCGCCGCCTCCGGCAAAGTTCAGATTGCCATTCATTCTCACATACCGCTTCGCTTTGGCGAGGTAAGTATTTCGAACGATATACATTTCTGACAGGTTATACTCTCCCTTGCCCATTCTGAGGAGCTCTGATTCAAGAAATGAGAGGGTCGAAAAACTCCAGCAGGTTGAGGAGCGATATTGATTCTTGACAGAGGTCACTCCATGTTCTGCCTCTACAGTAAATTGATATCCGCCTCCAGGAGCATTGGTAATCATTTCTTCCTGTGCCTGCAGGGAGAAAGAAAAAAGGAGGAAGGCCAGCCAAACGAAACGGGAAGGAATCCTGAGCATCATGTGCATATGGGAATTAGGAAGGTGAAAATCGAACAAAGAGTAAGCCCGAATTTAGGGAAAATGGACGGAATGTATGTTCCCAATGGTCGATCACTCTGCCCAAATAGTCGATAGAAGTTTTCGGGTGTCATCCTTTTGCCCCAAATAGACGATATGAAGGGGGAATTGATGAGGGGAGAAATGATCAAATGTCGACCCATACGGAATGCAGGACTCCTGCCGTTTTGGTAAGGGATGAATGAGGGAAATTCACCTTTTGATCCTCGTGAATTCTGCTACCTTTGTAGTATGATTTGGGTGGACTGGAGAAGCCATCGCCCGATTTTTAAGTAATTAATGATTCAAGCCATGTTGTTATCGGCTTTTCTTCCAAAGATGTTGTTGATCAGTCTCGGTGGTCCCGAGGTCATTCTGATCCTGGTTGTTGTGCTGCTGTTGTTTGGAGCCAAGAGAATTCCCGATTTGGCCAGAGGCCTCGGAAAAGGAATCCGGGAGTTCAAAGACGCTTCCACAGAGATTAAAAAGGAGATTGATAAAGAGTCTTCCTCCATCGAAAGTTCGATGAAAGAGAATAAGGAATAATCCCATCCCGTGGATCATCCACAGTCATTCCATTCTGTCAGACATGCAGTATCTACCGGCTCACTCACCTGCAGTGATCTGGTAGATTCTTTTTTGGCCCGAATTGAGGAAACGCTGCATCACAATTGGTTTGTCGAGGTCTATGCAGATGAGGCCAAACGGCGTGCACAAGACATTGATCGCAAACTGGAAATTGGAGAAACCGGTCCACTGGCAGGGATGGTGGTGGGCGTGAAAGATGTGATCGCCCACGAAGGACATGGGTTGCAGGCTGCCTCGAATATTCTTGAAGGGTTTACCGCTGCTTTCAACGCGACAGTGGTAGATCGGCTGCTGGAAGCTGATGCCATTATCATCGGACGGCAAAACTGCGATGAGTTTGCCATGGGGTCTTCCAATGAACACGGGGTCTACGGTGCGGCCAGTAACCCGGTAGATTCTTCCAGAGTTCCGGGTGGGTCATCCGGAGCATCGGCTGCCACTGTTGCGGCGGGTTGCTGCCACGTATCGATTGGTTCGGACACGGGAGGCTCCGTCCGGCAACCGGCTGCCTTTTGTGGAACTGTAGGGATGAAGCCCACTTACGGAAGAGTGTCGCGTTGGGGGCTCATCGCCTATGCGTCTTCCTTTGATCAGATCGGCCCCATCGCTCATTCCGTAGAGGATATTGCGCTGGTGTTGGATGTCATTGCAGGAGAAGATCAGCGAGATCACACCCTCTCCGACATGCCGCTAACCTCAACGGCCATGGCGCTGGAAATGCCGCTGGGCCGCCCTCTGAGAATTGGTGTAATGGAAGAAGCCATGCAGCCCGAAGGGATGGATCCGGATATTTTGATCTATTTTGAGCACGTAAAAGATCTGTTGAAAAAGCATGGTCACGAAGTCGAATTCTGCTCATTCCCATTACTTCCGGCACTGGTACCCTGTTATTATATTCTGACAACGGCAGAAGCCTCCTCCAATTTGAATCGCTACGACGGGGTGCATTATGGCCGGCGGGCCGATACCCCCCAGGACCTGATAACCCTCTACAGCAAGTCCCGATCTGAGGGTTTTGGAACCGAGGTTCAGAAGCGAATTATTCTTGGCTCTTTTGTGCTGTCGGAAGGCTATGTCGATGCGTACTTTATTCATGCTCAGAAGGTGAGGAAGCGGATCGCTGAAGAAACACTGGCACTGTTTGAACAGTACGATATCTTGCTATCGCCTACGGCTCCAACGGCAGCCTTTCAGCAGGGAGAAAAGCTGGATGATCCGGTGAGCATGTATCTGAGCGATATGTTCACCGTCCACGCCAATCTGGTCGGGTCTCCAGCTATCTCATTGCCACTGGGCCCTAACAGCAAAGGATTGCCGCTGGGATTACAACTCATGAGTGCACCCTGGCGGGAAGAATTGCTGTTGCGTGCCTCCTTGGATCTGCTTCCCGAGGGGAAGCCAGCAATATTTCCCAGGCAGGCCTGAGGAACGACACTTTTTCACGTGATTGTGGAAAAGACGAAATGGTTGAATGGCGGATTATTTGCATATTGGTGGGATTCGAAGAACGAGTGGGAACAGTTATGAACAAGATTTTTTTGAGCAGCTTGCTTTTGATCGCAGGGATGATCATGCAAGCACAAAAGGCCAGTTCAGGGAGGGCCTCATTGGCCGATAACAGGTCCTCCGATTCGAACCAGTCTTCTGAATGGGAAATTGAACAGGCAGGCATTGAAGAACAGTTGGAGATGCTGAGTTCAGACTATTCTTTTCCCAATCCCACAGCTGATCCCTACGATTCTCTACTTACACCTCAGCGATTTCCCTCTTCGGAAGTTCCGGAATACAGCGCAGATGTCATCAGCGAACGGCTCTACAACCTGCCTATGGTGATTTCCATGGACTATAATCGCTACGTGCAGCGTTATATCGAGGTTTATACCGTTCACAGGAGAGAACAGGTGTCCAGAATGCTGGGACTGGCTCATTTGTATTTTCCCATTTTTGAGGAGGAACTGGATCGAATGGGGATGCCTCTGGAGTTGAAGTATTTGTCAGTCGTGGAGAGTGCGCTCAACCCTCATGCCCGTTCCAGGGTGGGAGCCACCGGTCTTTGGCAATTTATGCTCGGTACAGCGAGGGTTTACGGACTGAAGGTGGACAGCTACGTGGATGAGAGAAAAGACCCCTACAAGAGTACTATCGCGGCGTTTAAGTATCTCAAAAACTCCTACAACGAGTTTGGTGACTGGTTGCTGGCCATTGCTTCCTACAATTGCGGTCCGGGAAATGTGAGAAAAGCGATTCGTCGTTCGGGAGGGCAAATGGATTTCTGGAAAATTCGTGAATACTTGCCCAGAGAAACCCGTGGCTATGTTCCCGCATTCATTGCTGCAACTTATGTGTTCAACTATGCCGCAGATCATAATATCTTTCCGGAATATCCGGAGTTTTCTCTGGAAACAGATACCATTCATCTCAAGCAGATTGATATCACACTGGCGGAGCTTTCAGATGCTTTGGCCGTGGATCTTGATTTGTTAAGAAACCACAATCCGGAACTCAAGCTGGACCGTATTCCCTATACCGCTGAGTCCTACGTACTTCGTGTTCCTCCGGAAACAGCGGTTCGTTATGCTTCTCAGGAGCGTGAACTACGAGGTAAGTATGGTCAGAAGCGGGATCAGCTTCCGCCTGAGGTAGCCGCTCGCTATGCCGCTGAAAGTGCCGCAAGTACATCTTCCGCCAGATCGACTTCTACATCGGATTATTCCCCACCGGCTGGAACCATTCTGGTGTATTACACGGTAAGAAATGGGGACGTGGTAGGATCAATCGCAGAAAAATACGGTGTTTCTGCCCGTCAGATAGCCAATTGGAATAATCTGCGCCGTTATAGAATACGGGTGGGGCAGAAACTGAAAATCTATACCACCCAGCAAAAAGCCGAACAGGCCGGTGCCCGAACAGCCCAGGAACGCAGGCAGGCTTCCGTCACTTTGGCACCAACCGCTCCCGCTCCGGTCGGGCAGGCTGTTTATCACAAGGCGGTGCGCGGTGATACCCTCTGGGGAATCGCCACCAAGTACCCTGACGTGTCGCTGAGCCAGATTCAGGCTCTGAATCCCGGATTGGATGCTTCGGATTTGAAAATCGGGATGAACATCCGAATCAAATAGTCAATTTGTTTGATTGATGTTTCGCATTTCCTGCCAGGTCCAGCGGGCTTTGGGAGAAATATTGGCTAGCCTTTTTCTCAAAGACTCAATCACAAGCTCTCTCATTTGATTGGGCGGAATCGACGATGGATGAATGATCCTTTCGTATGGATGGGCAAATCGCTCTGCCTTGGTGAGCGATTTGCCTCCAAGTCTCATGGAAGACCCGGTATCCATGATGGAATTTCCCCACCATGTCTGATCTGTTTGCTCTAGCTGGTTGAGATTGTTCACCAGAGGGCCGAAATCCAATCTGGGAAATAGGTCTCTGCTATGGGTATCGACCCAACTGATGTATTTGTACTCCAGTTCATAACGATTGTCCGAAAACATCGCCAAAACCAGATCCTGCTGGGAGGACCGACCAAACAGCGCATAGTAGTGCAGCGGGTCTGGATGCTCCACGATGCGGAGATGAATATCTTCAATCACGCTCTCTTTGCCTTTGACTCGCAGAGACATGGTGTCGTCTCTGACACGGTCATATTCCTCCTCCCAGATCTTCTTGTAAGCTTCAGGATTCTGGAGGAAGGAACCAATTTTCGGAAGAAAGAATTCATACTTGGGGATACAATTCTCCGCTTCATCCTTTTCTCCGAAAGGCACATAGAAACGCTTTTTCTCCTCTGAATTGATCCAGCAAACCAATTTGAGCCCGTCATCTGCAGCCGGATGATAGGGATTATATTCCCGAAAATCTCCGATTAATGCAGCCTGAATAAGGATATTCACATAGTTTTCTGCAATATCCGGGTTAAGGAGCGACCAGATACCCAGGCATCCGTCCACATCAAAGTGGTTGTTACTGACGAAGGGGAGTTGGGAACTAGGGTGTTGCCTCATGGCTGCTTTCAAGGCAATTTCTGTCGATGTATCGGCCCGGAGTTCATCCGGAACC
>CAZLKP010000101.1:321-12137 GCA_964560095.1 uncultured Bacteroidia bacterium | reverse complement strand
TCTCCGTCGTGCAGGTTGGCGTTACTACTGGTGTCGATGTCCTCACAATCGTGACCACAAACGGCCTCTGTGCCTCCCTGGATGTGGCTGGAGCGCCCGTTCATGTCAATCCGGAACCATGTACCGCAGATGCCGGTACCCTCACCATTGATCAGGATCCGGTGCAACTCTCAGGCGGACAGGCAACCGTCTCCGCTACGCCCGATGGCAACATCAATGTCCCCGCTGGATTCAGCCAGATCTTTGTCCTCACCTCTGGTCCCAATCTCGTCATTGAGCAGGTCGCTGCCACTCCCTCCTTTGTGGTCACAGACTCTGGAGATTATACCATCCATACCCTGGTCTATGATGCCGATTCCACCAGCCCTGATTTCCTCGACCTCTCCGTCGTGCAGGTTGGCGTTACTACTGGTGTCGATGTCCTCACAATCGTGACGACAAACGGACTCTGTGCTTCCCTGGATGTGGCTGGAGCGCCCGTTCATGTCAATCCGCAGGGGATGTCAACGGTTACCATGTTTCCAAATCCTACAAACAGTATCTCCTGGATGAGCAACAACACCACTCAGGATGCTATTCTGGATGTAAATGTATCTACCCTGCAGGGACAAAAGGTCATGAATATGACGATGAAGCTTCCGGGTGGATCGAAACAATCATTGGATTTAAGTGACATGCCGGAAGGAATGTATATGATCCAGGTTCAGAATCTTGTCAATGGTGAAAACCAAGAGATCATGATCGTTAAGTATTGATTGGTTTGACAATCTGAAAAAAATGCAGCTCCGGGAAGCCGGAGCTGCATTTTTTTCTCATTCTTCATCCAACATCATCGTCGTAATTGTTAGAGAAGAAATAGCACTTCATCAATCTTCTCATGGCAAAAGTGAATCAAATATCTTTTCACCAGTGGGATGAGCCAACAGTGCTCCACAAAAAGTCTTTGACTAGGAGACCTCCCCAAGCTGTACGTTCCACAAGCCAGCATAAATCCCCCCTTCCATCAACAGCGACTCGTGGCTTCCCGATTCAGCGATTTGCCCATCTTTCAGCACAATGATCCGATCTGCTTGTCGGATGGTTGAGAGCCGATGGGCAATGATGAAGGCCGTGCGGCCTTCTACCAGGCGGTTCAGATTTTCCTGAATGGCCTTTTCCGTTTCCGAATCCACCGAAGAAGTCGCTTCGTCAAGGACTAGGATGGGAGCATTTTTCAGTAGTGCCCTGGCAATGGACAAACGCTGTTGCTGACCACCGGAGAGTCGGATTCCACGCTCTCCCACCAGCGATTCATATCCTTCGGGAAGACTATTGACAAAATCATGAAAATGGGCTTCCTCTGACACACGCCGAATGTCTTCCGAGCTGGCATGGTCCACACCATAAGCGATATTCTCCGCGATCGTTCCGTGAAACAGATAGGTATCCTGGCTGACAAGCGCCATTTGCCGGCGTAACTGATCCAGATTCCAGTCCCTGAGAGAGACTCCATCCAGCCTGATTTCTCCCGCCTGTGGATCATACAACCGCATCAGCAGCTTGATCAACGTTGTTTTTCCAGCCCCGGTCGTGCCGGCAATCCCAACGGTCTGCCCGGCCTCCACCTGGAAATTCAGTCCAAGTATGATGGGGAGCCCGTTCTGGTAGGTAAATTCCAGATCGTGAAACACAACCGCACCGCTCGCTTTTTCTGGGGCATACTCTCCCTGGGAATCCCGCAGTGGATTGCTGCTCTCCATGAGCCGAAATACCCTTTTGGTGCTGGCGCGAGCGCGTTCAAACTCATCAAAAATGACCCCCAGCCGGGTCATAGGCCAGAGCAATCTTTGGATCATCATCCCAAAGAATGTGAGAGCGCCCAGCGTGAGTCCTTCTTTGCCTTCAATAAACCAGTAGCTACCCAGGAGCATACAGCCGGCAAATCCTACCGCGATAAACATCCGGATCACAGGCACATAGGCTGCATTGAGGCGAATCGCAGAGACATTGGCCTTCCTATACTCCTGAGAGGCCTCCTCGACCCGGGCTTTTTCAAATCGCTCTGCCGCAAAGGACTTGATCACCATGATGCCGGAAAGGTTGTTTTCCAAGCGACTGGCAAGGGCTCCGACCGCCTCCCGCATTCGGGTGTAGCGTGGAGCAATCAGTTTCTGGTAGAAAAAGGAGCCAAAAATGATGAAGGGGATGGCAGAAATGCCAATGATCGCCAGCACCGGCGATACGGCCACCAGACTGATGGAAGCAAAAATGATCAGCACCACCAATTGGAGAATGTCATTGAAGCCGGTGTTGAGGAAGCGCTCCAGCTGATTGATATCGTCATTCATGATGGCCATGAGGTTGCCGGTACGGCTGGTCTCAAAATAGGCGATCTCCCGATTCTGGAGATGATCATACACATCGAGCCGCAAGTCGTGCTGAACCTGCTGTGCGAGTCGCTTAAAGTCGAGCTGATAAAACCACTCAAACAGACTTTCCAGACCGAAAATCACGATGATGCCCAGTGACAGAAAGATGGCTCCTGTCCACACGCTTTCGATGCCCAGCCATTCCGACATCCAGAACGGAGCCTTTCCATCGAGATTGTCAATGATCCAGCCCACCAGAAAGGGCGGCATGAGATCCAGGACCTTGTTGGTGACGGAGGCACCCGAAGCGCGCAGAAAACGAGGACGATACGGCTGGAGGAATGCAAAGAGGCGATTCATGCTGCAAATAAAGCGCTCAGTTTGCTATTGTTGAAATGCACTTTTGATTGCTTAGAAAGCTTCTATGGTTTGGCTACAGATCGGCAAAGCTTCCTGCTAAGTAAAGGAGAGGAAAAAACTAATGATCCTGAAGATCGAAGAATTGATTAATAACTGGTTCAATCGAACTTAGCGAAGCAGGGTTAGCAATTAGCTGCCCAGACAACTTCCCTCCTGAAAATAGCAAGACTCTTCCTTGCACATACCTATCGCTGGTGTAATCAAGAAATTGATGAGATGGATCAATGAGTAGATTAGTGATGTGTGTATATGCATCAATTCGATGTGTAGCCAATTTCCTATTCACCTCCTGAAGAGATTTACCGGCAACTACACAATAAATCGGAGTTATTGTTATAGAGTTTTGCTCTGATAAAAAATATTCAATCATATAGTCCAAACATCCTTCACAACCCATACCTGCTGAAACAAACAAAACCGCAAATTCGTTATTTTGAACACCATGAATCTCATTCATGTATGCAGCCCATCCACCTTCCTTAATCCTAGGCGCAATGACAACCGCCTCTTTTCTGTATTTATCTATAGTCTCTTCATAAAATTCATATTGATAAAGATCAAAAAACATAGAATCGAATCGCACCTCACTCGAATCAACATTAAATAGAGCAATCCCATCATCAGTAAAAATCGTTCCTAACAAGTTCGAAGAAGGAATGATCCCTTCTCCCCAAAAATTATAATTCCGATCGAAGAGCAAGAAACCGAATCTCGGCGAGATGTCGCCACGCCCAGAATGGAGAGAATCAATAGGATATCTGATATATCTAATAAGATTTTTCTTAATATGATCATATTCAAATTCAAGATAGCTTCCGGATTGATAAGTCATCTTGAATAGATGATGATGTCGCTCATTATCCGGAGCATATGAAGTCAAAAAAACTGAAGGAATGGTAGCAAAATGATTAACTTTTTCATTACCAGTAGGTTCGTAACATGAATTAGTACTCAATAACAGACTGAATACAGATAAAAGTTACCTCATCCCATATTATTTCTAAACACCAAGTATTAAATAATTGTTAAATGATTGCCGGGGGCTATCCTCCCAGCCACCAAAGATATGGCTCCAAACAGCGTCAAGTTGCATTATCGTCCAAAACACCTCAGCTCTGATCTTCCTTCACACAGGCAGCAGTGATTTTTGCCGATAACAGGCTGAGAGGAATCCCGCCACCAGGATGTACAGAACCACCACAGAAGTAAAGCCCTTCCAGACGGCTGGTGAAGTTGGGATGTCGTAAAAAAGCAGCGAAGGTGTTGTTGGAACTACTTCCATAGAGGGCTCCCTGGTAGGAGGAGGTACGGGATTCAATGGTGCGAGGATCCAGGATTTCCTCTGCAACCAGATGAGGGCGGATGGCTTTTCCAAGCATCCGCTCCAGCTTGGTGAGAATGCGTTCTCTGGCTGATTCAATCAGTACATCCCAGTCCTGCCCGGTATTGGAAGGCACATTGATCATGACGAACCAGTTTTCACTGCCCGCCGGCGCATCGCCGGGATTCATCTTGCTGGTGATGTTGATATACACTGTGGGGTCCTCACCGGGCACTTTTTCCTGCCAGATTTGCTCAAATTCCCGCTGATAGTCTGAGGAGAAGAAAATATTGTGCACATCCAGTTCCGGAAACTCCTGATGAATACCCCAATAGAAAATCAGCGCAGAACTGCTTCTAGGCTGCTCCAGGATTCGTTCGGGTGGTTTGACATCCGGAATCAAGCGTCTGTAGGTGGGCACGACATCGGCATTGCTCACCACAATGTCGGCATCGTGGGATTCGCCGGCCGCCTGCATACCGATAGCAGTTCCGTTCTGGTGGAGGATCCGATCCACCGTAGCGTTGAAATGGAATTTTACGCCCAAATCTTTTCCAAGCTTGTACACAGCCTGCGTGATGGCAAACATCCCTCCTTTCGGGAAAAAAGCGCCAATTCCGAATTCCAGGTGAGGAATGATGTTGAGGGTAGCGGGTGCCTGAAATGGGTCGGAACCGTTGTAAGTGGCATAACGGTTGAAGAGCTGCACTACCCGGGGGTCGGAAAATCGCTGTTCGTTGGCGCCATTCATGGAGCGAAAAGCATCAATCTCCAGCAATCGGGCGATAGAGATAACGGTGTCTTTTCGCAGATAGGTGGAAAACTTATGCAGAGAGCGCTCTAGAAAGACGTGATTGGTAATGTCGTAAATTTTGCGGCTCTTACGAAGTTGAGCGAGTACGTTTCCAGCTGATTCGCCTGTTTTTTCCTCAATCTCTGCCGCAAACTTTTCGGGCTCAGACCAGGCGTGAATCCGGGTGCCATCTTCATAGAAATAACTTGTCACTACCGGCAATTGCTCATACTGAAAATGATCAACAGGATTCCTACCGGCCAGTTCAAACAACTCTTCCACATATTGAGGCATGGTAAACAAAGAGGGGCCAGCATCCCAGCGAAATCCCTGATTGTGGATTTCGGTGAGCTTCCCGCCAGGACCGGATGCTTTTTCGAACACCGAGACCTGATAGCCCTGAAGTTGCAGCCTCACGGCTGCCGCCAACCCGGCAATGCCGGAACCAATGATGATTGCTTTCACGTATACAAATTGAGCAATTGGTCCCACAACAAGAAAAGAACATGAATTGTTGTGAGAGATGAGGGAGAAGTAAGAGGCGAGCCGAGAAGTGGAACTTTACAGCGCTCAGAAAAGCGAAAGCCAGGATTTTCCTTTATACCTCCATATCTTTATCCTTCCCTCATCGCATACCCCAATCCCCCCATTCTTTCTACATTTGCTTTATGGACTTCACCGACTTTTTCGCTACCCTTCGCGACATCAAGCCTCCCATCAGACTGTCTCCGGCCCTCCAGGCGCTCTGGTATGATGCACAGGGGGAATGGCAAACCGCCCACGATCTGGTCGATGGTGCTCCCGATACAGATAGTGCCTGGGTACACGCCTACCTCCATCGGAAAGAGGGCGACCAGGGAAATGCCGCCTATTGGTACGGAAAAGCAGGCAAACCCGTCTATGAGGGTCGCCTGGACCATGAATGGAAAGAAATTGCCAGCGCACTGCTTCGTATTGTGACTCATCGCGGCAAACGGATGCGACGAAAATCCCACAAAAACGATGACTTTTAGCGATCAGAGCACGTGGCTGCAGTGCTTGCAATAGATGGCATCCTGATCGTGGCCTTCTCTGCCACAATTAGGACAGACCCGCGTGTATATTTTTTGTTTGAGTTCACGGTCCACATGTGCCATCTCCACAGATACGATTCCTGTGGGCACAGCGATTACTGCATATCCGGTGATCATCAGGATGGACGATAAAAACTGACCCAGAGGAGTCACCGGCGAGATATCCCCATACCCAACCGTGGTCACAGTCACGATGGCCCAGTAAACTGAACGCGGAATGCTGGTAAACCCACTATCGGATGTTCCTTCAACCACGTACATCAGTGACCCTATGATGAGGACCACGGTCAAAACCGCCATAATAAACACCGTAATTTTCCGACGACTCGCAGCCAGAGCTTTGACGATGATCTGCCCTTCGAGGATGTATTGCACCATTTTAAGGATTCTAAAAATCCTCAGCAGGCGCAAAGCACGAATGGTTAACAGATATTGGGTATTGGCGAAAAATAAACCCAGATACGTTGGCAGAATCGACAGCAGGTCAACAATTCCATAAAAACTAAGGATGTAGCGCCAGGAGTTTTTGACCAGCCAGATTCGAAGAAGGTACTCAATTGTAAACAGAACCGTGACGATCCATTCAAGGATGGTGAACAGCTCCGGGACTCGGTTTCGGATGGAATCCACCGATTCCAGCATTACCAGCAAAACACTCAGAATAATGATGCCCAGCAAGCCGATATCAAAGGCTTTGCCGACTGGTGTGTCTGCTTCGAAGATGATATCGAACAGCTTCTGCCTGAGTTTTCCTTTTCCTGACTGATTCCCGTCCAAACTGCCTGCTTTTTCAGCGAATATAAACATTCGGCAACAGAGTGCCTTCAGGAAGGTTGAGAAGAAAAACCAATTGGTGATCCCGTGGATTCCCGCTATATTTGCGATCCTAACAATGAATCTGCGCCCCCTGTCATATCGTCTGATATTCCCGCTTCTCGCGGTGGTATCTCTTGTGACCTTCTGGCGCATTAATAAGGTCAGCTTTTTTCATCATTTTATCCGTGTCATAGCGGAAGTAGAAGAGCGAAACTCCCATGAGCTTTCCTCCGATGACAAGCTAGCCGTTCTTACCTTGGAGGCGATCCAAGGAACCACAGTCGCATCCTCCGGGACCATCCCGGCTCCGGGGTATACAACTTTGGGTTGCGACAGCCATTCGCTTTTTGCGGATTTGCAGCCATCCTTCGTGGATACCGGCATCCACCTCATCCAGCCCATCCGGGGACCGTAGCGGCTAAAGGGTATCAGGGTATGAAGAAAATATGGAGTCCGCAAAGTTCGGATTCGCTTCCCTCCTCAGGTTCTGATGAATGTCGGGCTTCGAATCAACACGCATCACTTTCCTGGCGTTTTTTCCAACCCGATGACTCATACCCCAATTTCTCGGGATTATCCCCAGGAATGACTTCTTCCCCCTACTCTCCAAAGCAAAGCTTTTCCCCTGTTTTCATTTGTCAATCATTATTTCATTCTCATTCATTATGAAGAATAAGAATACGGTACTGACGCTCCTATTCATTTTCATTGCGATCTGTGCCTATAACCTATATTATACCTATGTTCAGTTTAGTCTGAACGGTAAGATTGAGACTGCAGAAACAGCCTACAATCAGCTGCCCGAAAGCGAAAGTGAATGGACGGCAGAAGATTCTGTCACAGCAGAAACCTACCAGCAAACGCTGGCTGACTTTGAGCCTCGCCGCAAGGAAGCGTCTCAGCTTTCATTTACGCTCGGTCTTGACCTTCAGGGCGGAATGTTTGTGACGCTGGAAGTCGTGATGCAGGACCTGCTGAAGGAACTGGCGGCCACACCTGAGGACAGTTCGTTCCAGGCCGCACTTGCCTGTGCTACTGAAAAGCGCCGGCAGGTGGCTCAGCCCTACATTCCCCTTTTTATCGAGTGTTTTCAGGACATCAACCCCACCGAAGGGGCCCTGGGTGCCATTTTCACCAGTGAAGATCTCGATATCGCCTTTGGCACCAGCGATGATGAAGTAGCTGAAATTCTGCAAAGCAAAGCGGATGCGGCCCTGGACCGTACCTTTAACATCATTCGTGCACGAATTGACCAGTTTGGCGTGGTATCTCCTACTCTGCAGAAGCAAGCCAACACTGATCGGATCTTGCTTGAGCTTCCGGGAGTGAAAGACAAAGACCGTGTTCGTGAGCTGCTGCGAAGCACTGCCAAGCTGGAGTTTTACACCTGTTACGGATTTCAGGATGCCTATCCCGTTCTCGTAGAAGTCAACGAGAAATTCCGCCAGATGCGCGGTTTGGTGGATAGCACAGAGACAGAAGTGGCCGCTGATTCGCTGGCTGCCGATTCTACCTCCAGTGAAGAGCTGGCCAAGGCAGCCATGGATAGTGACACAACCGAAGTTGACTCGTTGGCCGACCTCACCAGCGAAGAAGACACCGCTGAAGATTTTGCCAATTTGACAGATGCAGAGCAGGAAGAGAGAATTCAGGAATTCAAGCGGGAGAATCCTCTGTTTGCCAAGCTGACTTCCCCCAATTTCCAGGGCATGAATGTCAACTCCCCACTCGTTGGGCTTTCCCTGGCTTCTGACACGGCTGAGGTTAATAAGATGCTGAACGACGAGGAAGTTCGTGAACTGATTCCTGATGACATGCGGTTTGTTTGGTCATTCACTTCGGGTGACTATCAGAACAGAAACGGATCTCCGCTTTACGAAATGGTTGCGATCCGAACAGTGGATGGAGGTCCGGCCATGGGTGGGGACGCTGTCAGTACTGCCAGTCAGGAATTTGATCCGATGACTGGGGAACCCATGGTCTCTCTGAGTATGACCGCCGAAGGAACAGCAGAATGGGGAGTAATTACCCAGAACAACATCGACAAATTCGTTGCGATTTTGCTTGACGCTCGGGTGTACTCCTATCCGGTGGTACAAAGTGCGATCACAAACGGACAGACACGAATTTCCGGAAACTTTACTGTAGAAACAGCCACAGACCTGGCCAATATTCTGGAGGCTGGCCAGCTCCCTGTGCCGGCAGAAATCGAAGGGGAAGAAACCGTAGGACCTTCTCTTGGCGAGGAAAACATTTCCTCCGGCCTCAGCTCTTTTCTGATTGCGTTTGCGCTGACATTGGTCTTTATGGCCTTTTACTACGCGAAAGCAGGTCTGGTTGCGAATGTGGCCCTGCTGGCCAACCTCGTTTTCATTCTGGGATGTTCTGCTGGCTTTGCCATCGTATTGACCCTGCCCGGTATCGCTGCGATTGTTCTGACTGTCGGTATGGCAGTAGATGCCAATGTGCTGATTTTTGAGCGTATTCGTGAAGAACTCGCCAAAGAGAAAACCCTGAAAGCCTCCATCAAGGCTGGTTTCCAGAATGCCTTTAGCTCAGTCATGGACGCCAACATCACCACCTTCCTTACCGGCGTGGTTCTGTACTCCTTCGGTGTAGGTCCCATCCGTGGTTTTGCCGTATCGTTGATGATCGGTATTGTTACCTCTCTGATAGCAGCCCTGATCATTTCCCGTCTCATTCTTGATTACTATGGAAACAAGGGCGGAAATGCCATGAACTTTGGATTCAACTGGTCCAACAACCTCTTCAACAATATCTCCATCAACATGGTGAAGCGTCACCGCTCTTTCTACCTGGTTTCGGGTGTGTTGATTGCTGTGTCGATTGCGCTGTTTGTGGTTCAGGGCTTTAAGACCGGGGTAGATTTCAAGGGTGGCCGTCAATTTGTGATTGCCTTCACAGATGAAGCCGGAGAGGCCAAAAATCTCGCTACCTCGGATGTCACCCAACTCCGAAATGATCTCACCGAGGCCTTCAACAATGAAGGATTGGTAGTAAAAACCCTCAGCAGCGACAACCAGCTGATGGTAACGACTTCCTACAAAATCAACGAACGCGATGCGACGGAAGAAGTCACAGCGGTCCTTGAAGACGGAGTCGATCAGAATTACAGGGAAGCCGGCGGGTGGAACATGGAAATCAAGAGCCTCTCCGATGTCGGCCCCACTATTGCCAATGATATCAAGGAAGCGGCTTACTATTCTGTGATTTTCTCTCTGCTGATCATTTTCTTCTACATCCTGGTTCGTTTCCGCAAGTGGCAGTATTCCATCGGAGCGATCGTCGCGCTGTTTCACGATGTGATCATCACACTGGGGATCTTCTCCTTCCTGAGTATGTTTGAGAATCTTCCCTTCAACGTGGAGATCAATCAGGCCTTCATCGCAGCCATTCTGACCATCATTGGTTATTCCATTAACGATACCGTGGTGGTGTTTGACCGGATCCGGGAAAATATTGGTGAGATGAAAACCAGTAAGCTGGCCACGATTTACAACACATCTATCGACCAGACGATCAGCCGTACGCTGATCACCTCATTCACCACCATTTTATCTGCCTTCATTCTCTTCCAGTTTGGCGGTGACGGAATCAGTGGATTCATGTTTGCGATTCTGATCGGCGTGGTCATCGGTACGTATTCCTCGGTCTTTGTGGCCTCACCGGTTTCCCTGGATCTGCTCCAGCGTTCTGAAGGAAACGAGGCCAAGCCAGCCAAGGCATAAATATCCCAGCTGGGAAACAGAATTTTCCTACTTGTCAAACATGAGTCATCCCATATTTTTGGGGTGGCTCGTGTTTGATTTTGATAAAAAGTAGGCCTGTCGTTATGTTTAGTTCCCACGGCCTAAATCACAAATACACAGCACTGCATCAGCTTTAGAAAACAACGCTTTATCACGATAACCGGGAAACGCCTTGCTTCATTGGAAAAACACCCAACCCCATCTCTGCCTCACTGATCTCCAGGTAGGAAAAGTACTGGATCCAGTCGCCCAGGAGGATAATGCGGCTTTCGTCGGTGAGGTTATCATTGATGAGGGCATGGCGGTGCCCATACACAAAATATTGAATGCCTGGATCCTTCTGAAGCACCTCTTTGGAATGGATATACAGCCACTCCTTCTGCCCCTTCAGGTTCACCTCTTCACAATGATCGGGGTTTTCATAATCGTGGCGGTTGCTTATCCTCGAAGCGAGATGAGCCAGACCAATCCCCAAATCGGGATGCAGCCAGCGAAAGAGCCATTTGGCCAGTCGGTTGGTAAAAATCTTCTTTACCGATTTATAGGCATAATCCCCTGGCCCCAGGCCATCGCCGTGAGCGAGGTAAAAGGTCTTGCCATACCACTCCCGGATCACAGGCTCCGTGTGGACTGTCGCCCCAATCTCATGGGGGAAATAATCTCTGAGCCAGAGATCATGGTTACCCGTGAAAATGTGAATATCGACCCCATCATCGGCCAGCTCGGCCAGTTTGCCCAGCAGTCGGACATGTCCTTTCGGCACCGCGTGTTTGTACTCAAACCAAAAATCGAAGACATCTCCCAGTAGATACAATTCTCTGCAATGGTCACAAATTGAGTCCAGCCACCTGACAAAATGCTGCTCGCGTTGGAGATTGCTGGCATGCGTGCCGGCACCAAAGTGCATATCTGAAGCGATGTAGATCCGCTGCCGCATGGAGAGAGGGATCAAACAGGTTTGTCTGAGCTGTCCTCCTGATCATTCCCGGCGCTACTCATTTCATCAGTCGCCTCACCACGTTCAGGAACGGGTTCTTTTTCTGTTTTGTCTTCCAGCTTCCCGTTTTTCGCGTGAAGATCGGGATGAAAGGTAGGATCAGGAAACGGACGCTGTCCGATGAGACGCACAAGATCATCCTTGAAAATTACCTCTTTCTCCAGAAGCTCCTGTGCAATGGCTTCTAGCGCATCCTCATGCTCGGTGAGGATTTCTTTGGTCCGCTCGTAGGCGGTATTGATGATTTCCCGTACCTCATCATCGATCACCTTGGCTGT
>CAZLKP010000101.1:0-311 GCA_964560095.1 uncultured Bacteroidia bacterium | reverse complement strand
GGTGAAATTGACTTCACTGTCTGTTTTGAACGACACCTGACCAATGGTTTTGTTCATCCCGTATTGGGTCACAATGGAATAGGCGTTTTGTGTAATTCGCTCCAGGTCATTTTGCGCACCGGTGGACACTTCTCCAAAGACGATATCCTCAGCAGCTCTTCCTCCCAGGGCCGTACACATAAAGTCAAAAAGTTGATTGTATGTGTAGAGATATTGTTCCTTCGGCAGATACTGAGCATAGCCCAGGGCAGCGAGTCCCCGCGGCACGATAGATACCTCGGAAGCCGATCCAATGAATTCTACAGGCAACG
>CAZLKP010000100.1:0-12259 GCA_964560095.1 uncultured Bacteroidia bacterium | reverse complement strand
AGCCACAGAAAACCCTGAAAGGTGGGGCCGGTGAAATCATTGAAAACCCGATTATCGCCAACTTCAAAGAAGGTCTATCGGTACTGGAGTACTTTATCTCAACCCACGGTGCGAGAAAAGGTCTGGCAGATACGGCTTTGAAAACGGCGGATGCCGGATATCTGACCCGTCGTCTCGTGGACGTTGCTCAGGATGTGATCATTACAGAGTCCGATTGCGGTACCCTTCGTGGCCTGACCATCACAGCTCTGAAGGAAAACGAAGACATCATCCAGCCACTCGACGAGCGTATTCTCGGAAGAGTGTCTCTCAATGATATCTATGATCCGCTTGATCCTGAGCGCCTCATTGTAGGTGCCGGCGAGGAAATCACCGAAATCGTGGCTGAGGAGATCCAAGAATCAACGATTGAGGAAGTCGAGATCCGCTCCGTGCTGACCTGTGAATCCAAAGTCGGGGTGTGTATCTCCTGTTATGGCCGGAACCTTGGTACGGGTAAGCTGGTCGAAGTTGGTGAATCTGTTGGGGTTGTGGCTGCCCAGTCCATTGGTGAGCCTGGCACACAGCTGACCCTCCGTACCTTTCATGTGGGCGGTACGGCTCAGGTGCGCGCAAGTGCTTCTCAGCTCACCGCCAAATTTGGTGGAAAGCTGGAACTCGAAAACGTGCGTTTCGTGGAGCGAGAGGAAGACGACGAAACTGTGAAAATTGTCATCTCCCGTACTGGAAAACTCAAAATCCTCGACGATCAGTCCCGAATCCTGTTTTCTAACAAAGTGCCATACGGCTCGCGGTTGTATGCCAAGGATGGTCAGAAAGTCGAAAAAGGAACCCTGGTCTGTGATTGGGACCCATATAACTCCGTGATCATCTCCGAATTCGAAGGAAAAGTCGAATTCAAAGATGTGAAGGAAGGCATGACCTATCTGGAAGATACCGATGATCAGACGGGACACAAGGAAAAAGTCATTATTGACAGCCGTGACAAGTCGATCAACCCAACAATCATGATCCTCGACAAGAAAGGCAAAGAGCTTCGCTCTTATAACCTGCCTGTTGGGGCGCACTTGGTGATTGATGGTAGCGAGCCCGTGACTGCTGGTCAGGTGATGGTGAAGATCCCACGCTCGGGCGGTGGCACTGCCGATATTACCGGTGGTCTCCCACGGGTGACCGAGCTGTTTGAGGCTCGTAACCCTTCCAATCCGGCGGTTGTCTCTGAGATTGAAGGAATTGTGCGGCTGGGGGGCATCAAGCGTGGTAACCGAGAGGTATTCATCAGCGCTCCCGACGAATCTGATGAGCGCAAGTACATGGTGTCGCTCAACAAGCATATCCTCGTCCACGACGGCGACTATGTGATGTCGGGCGAAATGCTGTCTGACGGAGCGATTGCACCGAAAAACATCCTGTCGATCAAAGGACCGAGTGCCGTTCAGGCATACATCGTGAATGAGATCCAGGAAGTGTATAGGATGCAGGGTGTACCGATCAACGATAAGCACATTGAGGTGATCGTGCGTCAGATGATGAAAAATGTCGAGATTGTCGATGCTGGTGACACCATTTTCCTTGAGAAAGAGGTAGTGACCAAGATCGACTTCCAGGAAGAAAATGACTGGATCTTCGACAAGTTTGTCGTGGAAGAGGCTGGTGAGTCCACCAGTCTGAAGGAAGGGCAGATTGTCTCCCAGCGTAAATTGCGTGATGAAAACTCCCAACTTCGTCGTGCCGACAAGCAGTTGGTTGTAGCTCGCCAGGCAAGACCCGCGATCTGTCAGCCTGTGCTGATGGGGATTACGAGGGCTTCTCTGGGCACCAAGTCCTGGTTGTCTGCTGCATCCTTCCAGGAAACCACCAAGGTATTGTCCGAAGCTGCGATCTCTGCGAAGACCGACGAACTCCTCGGTCTGAAGGAAAACGTGATTGTTGGACACCTGATTCCTGCGGGTACCGGCCTGCGCCGTTACCAGGATCTGGTAGTAGGCTCTAAAGACGAATTCGAAGCTCGCGAAGCGGCCAAGGCCAGAGCCGGAGTGCGAAGCTCTCGGGCAGTAGCCGAGTAATCTGCTGCATATCCTGATCATGTAACAAGCCGGAGGAATGATTCTTCCGGCTTGTTTCCTTTCCTCATTCGTGTATCTTTCTGCTGTACCTTCGAAATTTTATACTTCATATTCTTCCTCAAAATCCCCCCGAACATGAACGCAGACTCTGTTCAAATTCTGGATCCGGCGGCTGTCCGAAGCAAGCTTTTGCGAATGGCCTACGAGATTTACGAAGCTCACTACGGCCAAACGCATATCGTGATGATCGGGATTGGCGAGCGGGGAGGGTTTATCACAGAGCTGCTTCAGGAGCATCTTGAACAAATCTCCAATATTGAAGTAGAGGTAATACATGCTACACTTGACCGTGGGGAGGACGATCCTCTTTTGGGGATCGACATTGAGATTGGGGAGCTGGAGGAACTGGCTGGCAAAGATCTGGTCGTGGTGGATGACGTGTTGTATTCGGGCATGACGATGCTGAATGTCGTCGCTATCCTGCTTCAGGCGCGGCCCCGAACCATCCAGACGGTGGTTCTGATTGACAGGGGCCACCGTACCATGCCTGTTGCTGCGGATATCACCGGCATGCAGCTGGCGACCACCCTGCAGCAGCACGTTTCCGTTCGCGTATTTCCGGAATCGCGACAGGCAGAAGCCTATTTATCCTAATGGGTTGCACACGCTGAGTTCCATTGGTTTTCGATCTGAATCTCCACATATTTGTTTACCCTAAATCGTTATATTGATACATGTCTGAATCCGTTTTTGCAACTACCAGTGCACTAACCTCTACTGAGGCGGTTTTTGCTAGTATTGAACGCGAAGCCATACGCCAGAAAGAAGGTATCGAGCTGATTGCGTCTGAAAATTTTGCCAGCGAAGATGTCATGCGTGCCTCCGGGAGCGTGATGACCAATAAATATGCAGAGGGCTTACCCGGCAAGCGATATTACGGCGGTTGCCAGTTTGTGGATGAGGCTGAAGAAATGGCCCGTGAGCGGCTGAAGGCGCTTTTTGGCGCGGACTGGTGCAATGTCCAGCCCCACTCCGGCGCCCAGGCCAACGCTGCGGTCTTCCTGGCCCTCCTCCAACCCGGGGATACCATCATGGGCTTTGATTTGTCTCATGGAGGCCACCTGACCCATGGTTCTAAGGTGAATTTTTCCGGCAAAACCTACCGGCCAACCTTTTACGGGGTTCACAAAGACAGCGGGCGAATTGATCTGGATCAGGTGCGAGATACCGCCAGAAAGGAAAAGCCGAAGCTCATCATTATGGGAGCTTCTTCTTATTCCAGAGACTGGGACTATGAAGTGTTTCGCCAGGTGGCAGACGAAGTGGGAGCCGTGCTGATGGCAGATATTTCTCATCCCGCAGGCCTGATCGCTACTGGTCTCCTGAAAAACCCGTTGGAATATTGCGACGTCGTTACCAGCACCACACACAAAACCCTTCGTGGGCCACGTGGCGGATTGATCATGGTGGGGAAAAATGGCCCCAATCCGGTGGGCGTGAAGACGTCAACCGGAAAGACAAAGCGGATCGGAACCATCCTGGATGGGGCTGTGTTTCCGGGAACACAGGGTGGCCCCCTGATGCATATCATTGCTGCCAAAGCAGTAGCCTTTGGAGAGGCCCTTCGCCCGGAGTACAAATCCTACACAGAACGGGTGGCCACCAATGCTCAGGCTCTTGCAGCTGCCATGGTAGATAAAGGCTATGGGGTCATTTCCGGTGGCACCGACAACCATTCCATGCTTATCGACCTTCGTAACAAAAGCGTTACGGGTAAGGTGGCAGAAGAGACCCTGGTTAAAGCAGATATCACCATCAACAAAAACATGGTGCCATTTGATACAGAAAGCCCGATGGTCACCAGTGGGATGCGCCTGGGAACTGCTGCTCTGACAACCAGAGGACTCAAAGCGCAGGACATGGAACCAGTGGCAGAATTGATTGACAGGGTCCTGACTAACCCGGAGGATGAAGGGATTGTTCGGGCGGTGAAATCAGATGTTAATGCATTTATGGACCAGTTTCCTATGTTTGCATGGTAGGAACGAATCAGGAGCATCTTTCGTTTGTGAATCAGAACTGTAAACGATCAAGCGAGTGGGAGTCATTTCAAAGATTAAGCAGCGGCGTAGCCGAAAGGAGGGTAAGAAGGAAAAAAGACCTCAGGAGGAGATGAGCTTTCTGGATCATCTCGAGGAGCTTCGCTGGCACCTGGTGAGAAGCATTGCGGCTGTGGTGGTTTTCGCTATCTTCTTCTTTGTGTACCGGGAGTTCATTCTGGATGAAATCATTCTGAAACCCTTTCAGCCTGGCTTTCCAACCAATAAGATCCTTTGTTCGATTCGGGAATCTCTATGTGGTGAGGTGAATGTAGAATTCATCGCGATTACGCCCTATGAGAAGTTTATCAAGGCGCTCACCTTGTCCATCCTGAGTGGGTTCATTATCGCCTTCCCTTACGTGTTATGGGAAGTTTGGCGCTTCATCAAACCTGGCCTGCATACCCACGAGCGTTCCGGATTGAAAGGAAATATTTTCGTGATGAGCCTCCTGTTTTTCATGGGGGTCGCCTTTTCCTACTACGTCATTACGCCCTTTTCTATCAGGTTTCTGGCAGGGTTTGAGCTCACAGAGGGCCTGGCCAATCAGTGGCGAATTGGATCGGTCATTTCCTTTGTCGGGCAGATTGCTCTGGGAGGTGGGGTACTTTTCGAAATGCCCATTCTGGTATTTTACCTCACCAAGCTAGGGGTGGTTACGCCAGAGTTTCTGAGGAATTACCGCCGGCATGCTTTCGTGATTCTCCTGATTTTATCTGCGATTATCACGCCACCCGATGTCCTGTCACAAATCCTGATCTTTATTCCGCTTTCCGGGTTGTACGAGGTGAGTATCTATATTAGCCGGGCGGTGTTGAGAAAAGAAAAAAGGAAAGAGCAGGAGCGGGAGCAGGCTAAACAGTCTGCCTCAGATACAGAATAATCGCCAATCCGGGCTTGTTCGGACAGGCTAACCTGTCTACCGAAGATTATTTTGTAGCTTTCAAGAGACATTTGATTGTGAGAATAGCTTTTCCTGAATACTGGCTTTGGTGGCTGGGACTCCCTGTGAGTCTTGGGGTTATTTACCTTGTCTATAAACGGGTCAGCCACATGATCCGGTCCTGGTTTAGCAAGGAGCAATACGATCGCAATCATCCCTTCACCAAAATGCTCATCCGAATGGTGGGATTTACCCTGCTGTTTGTGGCTCTGCTGGGTGTGTACTTCCCGCAGGAAGAACAGAATGTGCCGAGGGTTGGTCGCGATGTCATGTTTTTGCTGGATGTTTCTTCCAGCATGAATGCGAGAGATCTGAGACCTTCCCGCCTGGAAAAGTCGCGGCGGGAACTTCGCAGGCTCATCGGTAAATTAGAAGGAGATCGGGTTGGGATCATTGCCTTTACAGACGTAGGGTTCGTTCAGTGCCCGCTGACTGAGGACCTGGCCGCAGCCTTAACCTATCTGGATTTACTTGCCACCAACCAGTTTGCCCAGACAGGCACCCAATTCAGGAGTGCCCTGACGGTGGCTCTGGACCGTTTTCGCTCTCAGGAAGAACAAAACCTGGGTCGGCGGGCTCGAATCATTGTGCTGATCTCCGATGGCGAGGATCATGGGGACACGTATACCTCCCTGGTCAATCGACTGAAGCAATCGGGGGTAGTGCTTTTCCCTGTTGGGGTAGGGACCTACAATGGGGCTCCGGTGCCGCTGGATGCCGACGACCTCCGGTCGGGCTATGTACGCAATGAATCCGATGCCATGGTGATTTCCCGCCTGGAGGATGAATCGCTGGAAGATCTGGCCTCCGAGTTTAACACCACGATGATGACCATGACCGATGATCGTGACCATCTGGATCAACTGGAAGAACAATTGTATTCCATGAGTGCCAGCCCGCTGGAGAGAAATCTGCAGGCTGTAGCAGGGAACCAGTTTCAGGTCCCCTTGTTTATCTCTTTCGTGCTGCTTCTGGGGAGTATGTTTTTGATGCCAATCCGTAAGGAGTAATGTGGAAATATCTGCTCATATTATCTGTTCTGGTTGTCGGGGGGGAGGAGCCCCTTCGTGAAGCACGCTTGTTATCGGATCAGGGAGAATGGTCAGCCAGCCTTGCTGCGTATCAGGAGGCGAGGCGAACATATCCGACCATGTCGGCGTCAATTTCATACAATGTCGGGTTGACATATCTCCGCTTGGAAGAGCCAGATCTTGCGCGTGAAGCTTTTTTTCAAGCCCTTTCTCCTCTCACACCAAGGGTAGCCTCTCTGGCTTCCAATCAGACAGGGATACTCATGGTCGGCGATGGTAGGCCCAGGGAAGCGCTCAGCTCGTTTCGGGAGGCGCTGCTGTTTGATCCGGAAAATGAGGATGCTCGCTACAATTACGAGCTTCTGGCTCTGCGGCTTAGCCAAAACCAGTCGCGAAATTCCCCCCCTCCGCCGATGCAGGGGCCTCCGCCTCCGCCCGACCAGGAGCCCCAAGTCCAGGATCCATTCATGGAGAAATTGCTCGAAAAGTTGGCCAATCGTCAGCGCCGCACAGCTCCGGTAGGGGACAAGGCGAGACCCGTTGGGGGAGATACCCTGTCTATGCCTGAATCCTATCAGGTCTTGGAGCTCATGTACAAGCAGGAAAGACAGTACGTGCAGCAACTCCGCAAGATCTCTTCGCCCAGCGCCGAACGGGAAGGTAAGCCTTCCTGGTGATGATCAGAGGGAGGCCAGGCGATCTGCCGCAGCTGCCAGGGTGTCGTTCTCCTTGGCAAAACAAAACCTGACGACCTGATGATCTGTCTGGTCGGGGTAAAACACAGAAACCGGAATGCAGGCTACTCCAATCTTCCGGGTGAGCCATTCGCTGAAGGCCACATCCCCGCGCGCACTAATGTTGTCATATTTTGCCAGCTGAAAATAGGTGCCTTCGCAGGCCAGTAGCTCGAATGGAGTCTCTCGCATCAAGGAGCGGAAATGGTCGCGCTTCTGCTGGTAAAAGTGAGGTAACGCATCAATGACGTCCTCATGATGCTTCAGATAAGTCGCGATCGCATGCTGAAACGGGGTTGGCACCGAAAAGGTCACAAACTGGTGTACTTTTCTGAATTCCTGTGTGAAAGATTTTGGGGCCAGACAGTAGCCGACTTTCCATCCCGTGGCATGCAGAGTTTTGCCAAAGGAAGAAATAACCAGCGATCGCTCACGGAGGCGGTCATGGCCTGCCAGACTTTTGTGCGTTTGCCCATCAAACACCATGTAATCATAGACTTCGTCACTGACCACCCACAGGTTGTGAGCTTCGGTAATGGCCGCCAGTTCATTCAGATCCTCTTTTCTGATCGTGGTTCCCGTCGGATTATGAGGATGGTTAAGAAAAATGCCCGCTGTCCGGGGCCCTATGCTGGCTGCCACCCGACCCCAGGGAATCCGGTAGTTGGGAATATCTAGCGGTACATAAACCGGCGTTCCTCCAGCCAAACGGATCCCCGGGGCGTAACTATCATAGGCTGGCGAAAATAAGATCACTTCATCCCCGGGATGGACCAGAGCCTGGGAGGCACAAAACAAGGCCTCTGTCGCACCGGATGTTAGGGTGATGTCGGTATCCGGGTCATACCTATATCCATCCCTGTTGAAGACCCGTCGGGAAATTTGTTGTCTGAGTTGTGGCAGACCCGGCATAGGCGCATATTGGTGGTGCCCTGACCGAAAGGCCTGATCCAGAAAATCAAGCAGGCGTTGGTCGGGGGAGAAGTCGGGAAAACCCTGGGAAAGGTTAATGGCGTCGTGATGTCGGGCCATGGCCGACATGGTGGTAAAAATAGTGGTACCGATATGAGGGAGCTTGGATGGATGACTCATGTTGGTTTTTTCGATGAATTCAGGGACGAAAGACGCGAAATTGTGAAAAAACGGGGATTTTGTAGCTTTGGTGTGGAATATTGCGAGCCCGTAACAAAAGAAAAAATGTACGGAATGAGCGAAAGTTTATTTTTTTTATAGTTTTGTTGAATCCGGAAAACTAAGAACCGAGATATGAACCTAAGCACCGTTCGACATTCATTCTTATTCTCCCCCTTTTTGTGGATCGCGGTTTTGGCGGTTCTCTTCATCACTTCCTGCAGGCCGGAAGGCTTTATCAACAAAGTGAAGTACCGGGGAGAAACCTATATCAATACCTGCGAGACATTTACGGCAGATGTGAATCAGGTGATTGCGGCCAACAGCAATGCGAACACACTCGCGATCAGTGAGTATGACAATACCGATTTCACATACTTTTATCTCGAGCCTGGACAATTTGAACTGAGAAATGACACCCTCGTTTTTCGTCTGGCCAGTGACCTCGAATATGCACAGTATCTCGACAAGGGAATTGTGGTCATGGTTACAGCTTCCTACGCTGCTGATCCCCAACTCGCCTCTCTCGAATCAGATGCCGGTGGCGAAATTGGAACCCTCAAAGTGGATCGGGCCTATTACATTGCCAACAGGAACCCGTTTTTCCTCTACAAATTTCCTCTGAACGGAGCTGACATTGCAGGCAAGCAAATCCAGTTGGCATTCGGGGTGGCCAAATACAAAAACAACGGCGACCTCAAAGCCTATTTCTGTGAGACAGATGCCACGCCGCTTGGAACAGCCACTCCTTCTTGCTGTACGGCAGCCCGCTGGAACCCTGTTCCCCTTCAGTCTGTCGTGAGTGCACCGGAGATGAGCGTGGAGGAAGAAAACTTCCGCTACGAAGGGTTTACCGGGACGATCGATGTGATGTTTGAAGAGCTCTCAGCCGACCTCAGTGATGACTCTGCTTTCAGCACGATGCTGATTACTTCCTTCGTGAAAAAATACGCAGACCTGGGATATCGAATCACCACCATTGACCTCACAGGTTGGGCGTCACCCGGTGGTCGGATCAACCTTAATCAAGATCTCTCACAGAAAAGAGCAGATGCGCTCAAGGAAGGGTTGCAGGCACTCAATGGCAACATCGAAGGGCTCGAAATCACTGCCAAGGGCATGGGTGAGGATTGGGCGCGTGTTAAACTGCTCACAGAGGTGGCTCCGCTCTCCCGCGAGCAGAAAGACGAGGTCTATGCCATCGCAGATGATCCTGATATGACATTGGACGAGAAAGAAGCCGAGTTAAGAAAGGTCTCTTTTTGGGATACCCTGGTTCCGGAAGTGCTGATCAAGGCCCGCCATACGTACTGTGTGATGGATTTTGAATACGAAGGATCTCAGCCGACCATCAATCGTTTTGCCGAGCGACTGCCAGTGGCTTCTGAAGCTCTCTCGCAAGTAGCTTCCACCGTCATTAGTGCCAAGCCGTATGAGATGGGCACGAATCCGCAGGCAGGGCTGGTAGCCGTCAATGACATTCTGACCAGGAAAGCCTCTCCCAACCTGTATGCCATGCGTGCAGAGTACAACATCGCCAATGGCGATTACGCTGCTGCGGTCGCCGACCTGGAGCGTGCCGCACAGTTCCGTGATGCTCAAGCTGCCAATTACCTGGCTGCGGCCCAGGGATACAAAATTTCCTTCGCCGATACCTACAGCTTTGAAGAAAAGCAGGCCCTCTATGATGAACTCACCCGCCTGACGCGTGAAAGGCCAAATGATCGGGCCGTCTTTTTCCAGCGGGCCATCATCATGGATAAAATGGGATTGCTAGATGCTGCCCTTTCCGAATATGACAAACTCCTGGAAGGAACTACACCGACAGCCGAGCAGCTCAATAACCGTGGCGTTGCTCGTCTGAAGGCCAACATGGTCACGATGGCAAAAGAAGACTTCGCCGCTTCGTTGATCGCTGACCCTCAACTAGCTGAAGCAGAATATAACCTGGCTGTCATTGCGGCCTATCAGGGGCTTTCACGTGAGGCCGAGTCACATCTCGACAAGGCCATCGCACTCAATGGCGAGTACAAAGGCATGATCTTTAACAATCCGGCATTCAGTGTGATGTCTGAAACGCCGAGATTCGACAAGTACCGTTAGTAGGAACAGGGATGACCACAAAAAAACCGCCGATGCCGGCGGTTTTTTTGTGGTCATATCTTACTGATTATCACAAGCCTCCTTTTTATTCCCGGAAATCCTTTCTTACCTTTGCCCCGCTCAGTGATCCTGAGCAGAAAGGAGACCATATGAATGAATGAAGAAAAAGACCAAGTAACAACTGAACAAACCCAGGAGGAGGCTACTCCGCAGGTCGAGCACTCCGCTCCCGAAATCCCGGCTGAAGAACCAACCGTTTCAGGTGAAACCGTCGATGATGTGTTTATTTCCGCCAATCACGAAGAAAAGGATGATGAGTGGTGGATAGACGGAGACGATTACTCCAAATCTGAGCGTACCAAAATGGAGGCCATGTATGCCGGCACTCTGCGTGAATTCAATGAAAATGAAATCATTGAAGGCACTGTGACCAGCATGGGCGAGAAGGAAGTCGTGATGAACATCGGGTTTAAATCTGAAGGGATCGTCCAGATTTCTGAATTCAGGGATACCCCTGATCTCAAGCCAGGCGACTCACTGGAGGTGTATATCGAGAAAATCGAAGACCAGAACGGACAGCTTCTGCTGTCCCGGCGTCGTGCTAAGCACCTTCGCTCATGGGAGCGTATCAACGACTCCATGGATAAGGATACCATTCTTACCGGCCACATCATGCGCCGTACCAAGGGTGGATTCGTGGTCGATATCGATGGGATTGAGGCATTCCTGCCCGGTTCACAAATTGATGTTAAGCCCGTCAGGGATTTTGATGTGTATGTAGGCCGCGACATGGAATTCAAAGTCGTCAAGATCAACCACGCTTACGAAAACGTGGTCGTCTCACACAAAATCCTCATTGAGGCCAAGCTGGAAGAGCAGCGTAAGCAGATTCTCCAGAACCTCGAAAAAGGTCAGGTACTCGAAGGTACCGTGAAGAATATGACCAACTTCGGTGTGTTCATCGACCTTGGAGGTGTGGACGGACTTCTCCACATTACCGACATTTCATGGGGCCGTATCAATCATCCCGAAGAGGTGCTCAACCTTGATGAAAAAGTCAATGTGGTGGTGCTGGACTTCGACGATGCCAAGAAGCGGATCAGCCTTGGCATGAAACAGCTGACCCCTCATCCATGGGATTCCCTGCCGGAAACCATTTCCGAGGGTTCTGTGGTCAAAGGAAAAATTGTTACTGTTGCCGACTATGGCGTATTCCTGGAAATCATGTCTGGTGTAGAAGGGCTGATTCACACCAGCGAAATGTCCTGGTCGCAGCATAGTAAAAATACTGGTGAGCAATTCTCCGTGGGCGACGAGCTTGACGCCATGGTCCTCAACATCGACCACGAAGAGCGCAAGATGTCTCTGGGGCTCAAGCAGCTCAAAGAAGATCCATGGGATGCGATTACCACCAAATATCCAGTGGGCAGCCAACATACTGGGCGCGTGCGTAACATGACCAACTACGGTCTCTTTGTTGAGCTCGAAGAAGGTGTTGATGGCCTCGTTCACATCTCTGATCTATCATGGACCAAGAAGTTCAACCACCCATCCGAATTCATCAAGGATGATGAAAATCTTGACGTGGTTGTGCTCGATATTGATGTGGAAAACCGTCGCCTGTCACTTGGTCACAAGCAGCTCACAGAAGATGTCTGGGACAAGTATACCGAAATCTTCTCCGTTGGTTCTACCGTGAGCGGTACTATCCGAAAGATCGATACCAAAGGCGCTGTCGTGGAGCTGGAGTATGGCATTGAGGCCAATGTTCCGGCTAAGCACCTGAAGACTGCCGAAGGTCAGGAAGACCTGAAAGCAGAAGACACAGCAGAATTTGTTGTGATCGACTTCAACAAAGAGGCCAAGCGCTTGGTGCTCTCTCACTCCAGAATCTGGCAGGAACCAACCGATGAGCCTGCACCCAAGCCGAAAAAGAAGAAGAGCAAGCCATCTTCTGGCAAGGCAGCTCAGGCCGGGTCGACCACCCTCGGTGAGCTTGATGTGCTGGCCAAGCTGAAGCAGCAAATGGAAGCCGAGGAGAAAAAGGGTGTTTCTACCACCAAATCCAAGGCAAAAGCCAAAAAGGCAGAAGAGCCAAAGGCCGAAGAGCCGAAAGCAGAAGAGCCAAAGGCCGAAGAGCCGAAAGCTGAAG
>CAZLKP010000099.1:560-12370 GCA_964560095.1 uncultured Bacteroidia bacterium | reverse complement strand
AACGGTCACCGTGTAATCTCCGGCAGCCAGTCCTTCGATGCTCTGACTAGTCATCCCATTGTTCCAGCTGAAGGTATATGGATGAGTTCCACCGGTAGCATCCACCATGGCCGTTCCATTATTGGTGCCGTTGTCTGGAGTAGAAGCAGAGGTAGTCACAGAAGCCGCTATAGCTGACTTCACATTTATCCCCACCTGCGGAGTAATACAGCCATTGGCATCCGTCACAGTCACTGAGTAGTTACCGGCAGCGAGATTGTCAATGTTTTGATCCGAATCTCCATTGCTCCAGGCAAAGGTGTATGGCTTGGTTCCACCAGCGATGTACAGATCAATTTTTCCGTCAGCGGATCCCGGGCAGGTCTCTTGACGAGCATTGAGCTTAACCTTGGCAGGAGTAGCCTGACCGATCTTAGTCCAGAATTTCATGGCACATCCGGCACCGTCATCCACGGTCACCTCATATTGACCAGGGCCGACATTATTGAGGGTTTGTGTTGTGGCACCGGTATTCCAGGTGTAGGTATAGTTGCCACTACCACCTGAAGGGAATACCGCCACAGCTCCGTCAGTACCCAGGCAAGACGCATCTGTTGCATTAACGGTTCCGGACATGTGGCCACCGCCCGGGCAAAGATAAATCCCGGTCGATTTGTCGGTGCTGAACACTTCCTTGGAGTCAGCATCCATCACCCAAGCTACCACACGAATGGTAGATTCCTCAAATTCGGTGTCGATTGGGTAGCTGAAGTTGACTGTTTCTTCAGTACCAGCTGTTGTTTGCAGTGTTGTTCCGTTGGGATCCGGCACCATGTAACGCATGATATCAAAAAACTCCTTTTCTCCATTGGTACCCGTTGCAGTTGGGAAAAACTTCTCATCCTGAACAATAGCAACCCGCATGAAGATGTTGCGGTTGCCCATATCGACCAGGTTGGTCACCTTCACAGAAATATCGATGTTATTTCCATTCACTGCTTCGGTAAATTCATACTCAAACAATCCTGAGCGACCGACTCTCTGGTTCAGGGTGCCTTGATTGACGTTACTTGGGTTGGTCTTCAGGAAGGCTCCATCGACCACACCGGTAGGCACACCTGTAACTTCCCAGTAAGAAACCATGGCTGAATGGTGTGGCTCGTTGAACTGGCGACGCCAGTCATTGTTGGCTCCTGGCCACTGAGAGGCATATTTGACAGGAGCCACGTCGGCAAAATTGGCCTGAAGCAGGGCATCAAAAGCCGGATTCACCGCTGCACACGGAACGCAGTTATGCTGGGTTGCTTCCTCTACCAGCACTTTGCTGATCGGAGCACGCTCCAGGACAGTGACCGTTTTGGTAAGCGTATCGTTGGCAGGGCGCTGGTCTTCGAGGCCGTTGGGCGATCCAAGCCAGACTTTGATCTCAAATTCTCCTTCCGTATCAGGCATCCACGGAATACCATGACCAAGCTGCTGCAGATTGACCTGGCCGGAAATATGCTGGCTCTGAACCGGCCCCCCATTGATCTGATAGTTGTAATCAAACGACTTCAGTGGGTCTGTTCCATACGTAGCAAAAGAAGCAGTGATTTCTACTGGGGCATCCTTGTATTCGATCAGGTCATCAACCTGAATTCCCAGAGTTTCGATATCGCGGCGCGGTTGCTCACCGGGCACAAACTGATAAAAACTGTTGTCAATGGCCGAAGGATCATTTCCGGCGTTCCCTTTTAGAGCGGGCGACCCGGCGATGCTGATGAAGTCGTTCTGCGTGAGCAAGAGTCCGGCACTGAGGTTTGGAATACAGATGAATGATTTGCGCTGGTCAACGAGATAGATGTTGTTGGTCTCTTCTTCCAGTACAATGGACCAATACATGTTACAGATGGGGTTGCCTGGATAGTAGTTGTAGGAGTTGAAGGAAATCCACAATTGCTGGCTGCCGGGCTCTCCAAATACCTTGGTGACAATCCGGTTGTCGAGATTATTCCCCTGAAGCCCCCAAACGAACACAGAATTATCTGGGATCTCGGTATTGGGGAGCACTTTGGGCACATAGGTAGGCGTAGTGGGCGCACCTGTGCTAAAGGTGAGCACACCGGAGGTAGATACTTTATACTGAAAGGTGGGTTCACCATTAAAGTAGAAAACAAAAGGGATGTTTTGGATCGGTGTCCAGGCAGGATCCGTGGCCAGTCCGTTGTGAATAACGGTCCAGCCTGTGGGCAACCCATTTCCGAAGGGCTCTTCCGCATCGGGGTTAAGGCCTCCTGGGTTTACGCCAGCATTAGGCGTTTCAATAAGGTAATAGCCTTTTTCCGGCTGAGCCGTTCCCAGCAAGACCAGACATACCAGTGATAAGGAAAAAAGAATACGTTTCATCATGGAGGGGAAAATTATGTGATCCAACAAAATGAGGTCAATGAGAACGTGCGAGCAGCACCGCAGTAAATGATAAAATAAAGATAATCAAATGCGGTTGCAAATCGTTGTTTGAACGACGGACGCTTGACTGCCGGATGCATGTAACGTATCAAAAAAACAATCAATTCAACCATTGCCCTACCCATTTTCTTAAAAGGGAAGGAGAAAACTGCTTTTTTCGGAATCCTGAAGTTTGGTCGGCCCGCTCCACGGCAGTCTCCAGTGAAACTTTGCGGGGATTCCAGGCATAGGCCTTCTCCCTATCATGAAGAAAGCGCGCCAGATACTGTTGCTCCGGCTGACCTGGCGTCGGTACAACCACAATCCTCCGAAGTCCCAGGGTGGCAAAATCCATGAGGCTGCTGTAGCCGGATCTTGCCACAACGGTTCCGGCTTTGGGGAGCCAGTAGGCCAGCGCAGGGGCATCCAAATAGGGAATGAGCCATCCGCCTGGAATGGTTCGCGGGAGTCGGTGTCCGCCTGCTATTCCCTGTACCACCCAACATACCAGCTTGCTCTTCCGGATGTCAGTCAGGAATTGTTGTTCAAGCATGCTTCTTTGGGGTTCTGGGCCCGAAAGCAACATCAATACATCCGGGGGAAAAAGATGGTCGGGCAGCCAAGATGGCGTGGCGGCCCGAACCCCTTGAAGACGGCTCAGCCAACCGATCATACAGACATTGCAAGGCAATTGGTCGGGTCGCATGGCTGCGGCCAGCGCCTCGTGATTGTCCTGGTCCGGAATCAGAATATGATCAAAAGGAGTCAGAAACTGCCTGTGAAGCTGCCACAACAGTGGCTGTAGAAGGCGACGGCCATATTTGATGGGGGGTATGAGTTGATGACTGATCAGGGCATTCCGGCAGTTGGGGTGCCAGATTCCATATCGGTTGTCTGAAATGATATCGTCTATGCCATATTTCCGGACTATCTTCCCAGTCCATTCATGTTCACGCCGGATGGTTTGTCTGAGGCGGGGAAATTGACGGGCAACATGCCAGCTGGCAGGTAATCGTTTTCCATATCGCACGTCATATCCCTGGAGTGGGATCATCTGGGCTGCGGGAAAGGCTTCGGCCAGGATGCTGAGCTGCCATTCGTTGCCGGCAAGGAATAACTCCGCATTACGCAGATGTAATTCTCTGGCCACTGATATAACCCGTGTGGTGTGACCCATGCCCCAGTCGAGTGGAGCTATCAGTATTCTTCGAGGCCTTTGCACGGCACAAGGATAATAAAAAAAATGAGGCTGCCGGGTCAGGACAGCCTCTAGTTCAGGAGTGAGTAGTAGTAGAGTTCGCCAAACGCCAGGAAGGATAGAAATTGGGCTTATTCACAAGGCGCCAGCGATCTCGAGGGCATTCTTTGCAAGGTTCCTTTATCGGTCCACCGATACAGCGAGCTTTGCAATTCGCTTATATGAACCTAGAAAATATTTGACAATATTCCTAAGGACTGTTAAGGAATTGTAAAAAAATATGTCGGACTATTCATAGCAAAACTCGTATGTCATTACAGATCTAGTTGTGAATCTCCGTTTTCGAAATCGATTGCAAGAAGGATTTTAAAAAAAACAGGCTTTCATTAAAAATCTTTCAAACTGACCATCTGCTGTCTCTCGTAAAAATTTTTGAATCTTTTTTTCAGAGCTTTCTCTAGGCCTCTTGAAGGTTGTCTTCCTTCCTACAGTCGGCCAATTAGCTCTTTTTTCTTGGCAGCAAACTCTTCCTCTGTCAGAATGCCCGCTTCCCTGAGCGCCCCCAAGTCTTTTATGAGTTTCATAATGTCCTCTTTGGATTCCGCTTCAAGGGCTTGCTCAGATGTACCAGATGCTGGTTTCATCATCTCACCCATCATTTTCCCCATGGCGAGACCAGCTCCTATGTCCATTCCGGCGTTTCCGCCACCGGGATTTTCTGCAGATTTTTCAAGGGCGTTCGCAGCCTGGAATTTCATGAATTTACCCAGGTCGCCAATCATGTTCATCTGGGTATTTTTTCGCAAATATTCCTGTAGCTCTGCTGGCAAAGTGATGCTTTGGATCGAAAAATCTGTGATTTCAATGCCAAACCCCTCAAAATAGGTCTTGATTCTTGGCATCAAAGCCTGCACAAATTCCGTCTTATTGGCCTGCATTTGCACGAAAGAAAACTGGTGCTCGGCCATTTCCGCCACGATCTCCGTAAATTGTTCCACCAGCTTGCCTTTCAGGGTACCCTCCAGTTCATCCAGCGTGAGCGAAGGATCTGTTCCGGCCAACTCCCGAAAAAACAGCCCAAAGTCATACACCCTGAAATCATAGGTGCCAAAAGCACGAAATTCTACCTGACCAAATTTGCTGTCAGGAATCGTGACCGGGCTCGGTGTGCCCCACTTGTTACCGGTAAATTGCCGGGTGTTAAAGAAGTAAACATCCACCTTAAATGGCGACTCAAACCCGTGTTTCCAGGATTTGAGCGTTGTCAGAACCGGCATGTTTCTCGTAGTGAGCTCATAGCGACCCGGCTCAAAGACATCAGCCATCTTCCCTTCATTGATCAGCACCGCTGCCTGTGACTCTCGGACGGTGAGCTGAGCCCCCATCTTGATTTCCTTATCCTGATCTGGAAATTTCCACATCAACACATCCCGTGAGTAGTCCACCCACTCAATCACATCTACAAATTGGCCTTTGAAAAAATCGAAGATCCCCATGGTAGGAATTATTGATAAAAGAATAGTAAGCAGAGGATAAGTTAGGAAAAGTTTGAGCTTCCCCGATACTGTTTCTCAACAAATCAGATATCCGGCGATACCAGATGAGGCATAGGAATCGGCTTCACCGGGTCCAGGCTGTAGAGACCCAGTTCCTGATTTTTGCCACGGAGCCGGATGGTGGTGATATACTCAGAGGTATATTCCTCACCCAGGTTGAGTTGTTGTAGTAGGGAGTCCGAAAGCAGAAGCCGCCTGTTCCAGACGTTACATTCCACCTGGATCCGGGAAGCCGTGTTGACCGTGTCACCATGAAACACAACGTCCCGGGTAAAATCTCCGATTTCACCTACCACCACCTCGCCGATGTGATATCCCGCTTTGAATACCGGTTCATAGCCGTACTTTTTCAGATAGTAGGCCCTGCGGTTGTACATTTTCTCCCAAATCCAGAAAAAGCAATGGATACAATTCAGGTGCCGGATGCCGGTATCTACCTGCCAGGAAATCACTACTTCATCTCCCACATACTGATAGATTTCTCCCTTAGCCCGCCTCACCGGGCGGCCGATATCAAAAAAGAAATCGTTGAGAAACTGATGCCATTTGACGTGGCCCAGGCGCTCGGCAATCGTCGTGGAAGCCCGCAAATCCATGAACATGAATATGCGCTCTTCTTCCTGCGGGCTATGATAGCGCCCAATTAGATAGTTAATCAGCATCCGTGGGCCCAGCAAACGACTCACCAGGGTGATGAATTGCAGCAACACCAGCACAACCACGGCATAAAATACCGCATAGAGAAAACTTCCTCCCTGAATCCAGCCTATGAGTTCCCGCCTCAAAACTGACCAATTGGTGCTACCAGTGATGATGCTGTATAGCCCGAGGGTCAGAAAAATGGACAACACAATCACTGCCAGATTGGACAATACCCGGATGAGCAAAATGATCATAAGCTGCTGCCGGCGAAGCCTTGTGAGGTACAACCCTCGCTCCAGCAGTCCGGTAAAAAAACCGATGGAAAAACCGATGGTCATGCACAGTACATAGAGTGCAGCGTCTCCCTGCAGGTTAATCCAGGCATAAATTAGCCCTACGATGATGCCGTAGAACCCTCTTTCCAGAAATGTACTCAGAGATTCTCTGTTCATGTGCCTGATCTGGGCGGACCTTTCGGAATGAGCTTGATCGCAAGATAAGGATTTCTCTGACCGCTTCGGGTCTAATCATCATCTTCTCCAACAACCACTTCCAGCCAGTCGTCAATAGCCTCATAGTCAAGTTGTCCAAATTCTTCCTCCGCCTCTGCTCCCAGAAAATATCCCAAAGGAGATATCTTGCCGGACTTGATGTGCCGAAGGCTTTCTCCGAGTGAAGGATAATGGAGAAACACATACGGCGCCAGATCGGCAGGGATGCCTGAGGGCACTTTACAATCCACAACAAAGCGGCTTTCCAGGCCCTGCGCATGATTCATTCGCAGCAATTCCAGCGCATCTTCTGCCTGAAAGTCAGATCCCATCCTCAACCAGATATGCTTGACCGGCAGTTGCTCGGCAGGCACACCTACCTCAGCCACCCAGGCTGTCCAGTCATCCACCCTGAATGACAGCGCTGTAATCCCATCGGCTCCGCCGGCGGTGGTGAGTTCCTCCAGGGAGGCCCGGCTTGTCTCAATGATGATTTCCGGACCGGAAATCCAGGAGGCAATGTTCCAAACAAGGTTGGCCCCAATCATTCTCGTGCTCCCCCGCTCAAGGCTGAAGACAAGATGATCAAATCCCACGGCCGCACTGGAGCGGGCATCCTGCAGGTTGGTCAGCGGGCCGATGGCCAGGAAAGGTTTCATTAGGTAACGGAATTTGGGTCAAAATTAGAAGGAATCGGCTTGAAGCAAAACCGGAGAGGATCAGGATTTATTTCCCACTCTGACGGGCTTTTTGCTATTTAATGGCTTCCACCCGTTCAAGCATCTAGCATCATGTCAGCATTTATTCCTTATCAAAGAGATACCTACGAGCCTTCGGAAATGGCCCGCCGGGCACAAGGCTATTACAATTGGCTGAATTCCAGGCGGTCTCTGCGGATGTTCAGCAACCGGGCAGTGCCCCGTGAAGTGATTCAGCATCTCATCATGGCGGCTTCCACAGCGCCTTCCGGTGCCCACAAACAGCCCTGGACCTTTTGTGCCGTTTCTGATCCAGCATTGAAAAAACAGATTCGGGCGGCGGCCGAGGAAGAGGAGTACAAGAGCTACAACGGCCGGATGACGCAAGAATGGCTCAAAGATCTTGAGCCATTTGAGACAGACTGGCACAAACCCTTTCTGGAAACGGCTCCCTGGCTTATTGTGGTCTTCAAAAAATCTTACGACCTCGAAGAAGGTCAAAAAAAGACCAATTACTATGTCTCCGAATCCGTGGGACTGTCCACCGGTTTTTTGCTCACAGCCATTCACCATGCGGGACTCGTGGCTCTTACCCATACCCCTAGCCCAATGAATTTTCTTTCCAATTTGCTGGATCGGCCCAAAAATGAACGCCCCTTTCTCCTCATTCCGGTGGGCTATCCTCCAGAAGATGCCCAGGTACCTGTCCTGAATCGCAAACTGCTGGAGGAAATTGCCGTCTTTTTTGAAGAAGACTAATCAGCGTTTTTTCGGTTGATCAAATCTTTTTGACAAAAAAACCAATCGGATTTCCCGATCAGACGCCCTGATGTTGAATTGGGTTGATTTTTGCTGTGTTAATGGCTCCTGTGGATGCTACTTTTCGCAAACTGCGATGTACCCCCCACATTTGGCCAGAGAAACTACTTATGCGCAAACACAATGGAATGCGGCCACAGGATGTTTTGATTCTGCTGTGGATGATTACTCGGGGCGACGAGCCCTGGAAATATGCGGATGCAGCATGCCTTCTCAAGATCAGTCAATCGGAAGTGGCGGAAGCGCTTCACCGCAACCTGCAGGCCAGGCTGGTGGACCCCAGTAAAAAGAAGGTTCATAAGGCTGCCTTGATGGAATTTCTGGTGCATGGGCTGAAATATGTGTTTCCGGCCAATCCCGGCGCTATGGTGCGGGGCATTCCCACCGCCCATACAGCCCGGCCCCTCAATGATCACATTGTGTCGGAAGACGTGCTAGTGTGGCCTAGCCCGGTTGGCAACATGAGAGGACAAGCCGTTGCGCCTCTGTATCCTTCTGTGCTGAAAGCCATCCGAAATATCCCCCGATTGTATGAACTTCTGGCTCTCACCGATGCGCTTCGGGTAGGCAGAGTTCACGAACAGAAGATTGCAGAAGAATTATTACGAGAGAGAGTGTATCAGTATGAATTTTCGCAAGGCGACAACGCTTGACCGTCTTCTCCCCCTGCTGGAAGGTCTCGGCCCCTGGAGCAAATATGCCATCTGGATTGGCAATGGCATTCTGGATGCCTATCTCACCGACGAAGGTTCTACGGCGTGGCGGGTGCCGCGCGAAGCTTCCTTTTTGCTACAGCTCCCTTCGATGGTCGAACGCTATCAGTGGGAAACGATGCTCAAAGACAAAGGGTGGCAGCGTATCGGACTCACAGATTCCGGATTTGTGCGATACACCTGGAAATCTCATTCTGCATTGATTTCCGTGTTCCCGGGCGAAGCCCTCGCAGATGTGAACCGGTGGTATGAAGATGCCTGTTTCCATGCTGAACGCATCAAGCTGGGAGAAAATATGCACCTACGGCTGTTTTCTCCCCCCTACCTCGTGGCAACCACCCTCGAATTAATCCCAGATATTCACGGCGATTTGAGATATTCAGAGGCATTTGCCAGGTTGGTATTTTTGTTTGCTGGCAGGAAAGAATTAGAGGACGAATTGTCGCATACCTACTACGAAGTACGTCAGTTTATCAGCAGCAAACTCGAAGCCTTGCTATCCCATCCGGATCTCGACGAGGCACTGATCCATGTACTTCCGCATGAGGACTGGTTTATGTGCGAATTGATCCGGGAGCGCATGGCTTCGCTGGTATCCGAATCTGTCTTTTCGGGATGATCGGTAGGCACAGGTTTTGCAAGAATAATCGGACGTTCAGAAACCTACGAGATGTTATAGGGCAGGGCTTTTGCCATTGTTTTTCCCGCTAGTGAAGAAGAAATTGCTTAAAGTCGCAAGCTGTGTGCTGAAGGTCGCATTCAGGCGCTGTTTCCGGAATTGAGCATAAGATCAGGTTTGTGGTTTTTCATTCTGTTACCCCGACAAGTCTATGGACAGAATTCTCTCTCTGGGATTCCTTTGCTTGTGCCTGATGGCCGGGCCGATTGCATTCGCTCAAACGACCAACTCCAGCACGACCACACGCACACCGAAATACAGCAACGAATTTTTGAAAATTGGTGTGGGTGCCCGTGCCTTTGGTATGGGGAATGCCCAGGTGGCAGCCGCCAATGATGTCACGGCAGGCTACTGGAACCCAGCTGCCCTAGCCGGGCAGGATGTTATCCCCTACCCGGAAGTATCGTTGATGCATGCCTCTTATTTTGCCGGGATTGCCGATTACAACTATGTGGGCTTTACTATGCCGGTGGATTCTGCCTCCGATAAGCACTTTGGTGTTTCGGTGATTCGCGTGGGTGTGGATGACATTCCCAATACCCTACAGCTCCGCGAGCCCGATGGCAGTTTCAATTACAGCAAAGTCACCAGCTTTGCAGAGACCCAGCTGGCAGCCCTGATTTCCTACGCCTGGCAGCCGGTGGTGCTGGAAGGATTAACACTTGGGTTCAATGCCAAGATCATCTACCGGGGCGTGGGTCGTTTTGCCAATGCATGGGGCTTTGGGGTTGATCTGGGAGCGCGGTATCAGAAAGGGGCCTTTGCTGTGGCTGCCGTTATCACTGATGCTTCTCATACCTACAATGCCTGGACATTCAACACGGAAACCTTTGCGGAGGCCTTTGCAGCCACCGGCAATGAGATTCCAACCAGCAGTGTGGAATTGACCCGTCCGGCAGGCCGGCTTGGTCTTGCTCACGATCTACGGCTCGCACGAAGAGCCAGGCTCCTTCTGGCTCTAGATACAGACATATATTTTGACGGGCGAAGACCCGGATCCATCGCCTACATCGGAAATGCCAGCCTGGACCCGCGGTTCGGGGCCGAATTTGCACTGCTCAACCACCAATATCGAAAAGTGGCCTTCCTCAGAGGAGGGGTTTACAATATTCAGAACATTATCAATGCAGACGGCGAGCCTGCAACTGGCTTGTTTCCAACAGTTGGGGCAGGTGTGGTGTTAAAAAACTTTACCCTCGACTATGCGTTGGCCAACATTGGCAACTTGTCGGAGAATCTTCATACGCACATCATTTCGCTCAAATTTCATATTCAGTAAGCTCGCAGACATTCCACCGTTGCAGTTACTGGTATGTTAAACAGGGCAACATTGATTTATTCAAGTCATGAAAAGACTGTTAACAATATGGACCCTCACCATGCTGGCGACTGCCGGAGCCATGGGGCAGGGGTTCGACTATGGGAATGACTGGTATCGTACACGAGCCAATCAGCCTTGGGTCAAATTGATCCTAGATGCTGACGGCGTGTACCGTGTCAACAAAGCAGACCTGCAGTCTGCGGGATTTGATCTAAGCAATGTAGCAGGAAACCAGCTCCGGCTGTTTTACCGGGGCAGAGAGGTGCCCATCTTCATCACCTCATCCACGACTTCCTGGCAGTTTTTTGACTTCATCGGTTTCAGAAACGACGGGCGGGTAGATTCCATCATGTACCGAAATCCCACCCAGTTTGAGCACAGCCCAGATGAGCAACCCAACAAAGCGCTCAGTATCTTCACCGACGAATCAGCCTATTTTCTGACCTGGTCCGGCACGCCTTCCGGCACCCGGTATTTTTCGCAGTTTGATCCTACATACAGCCTCTACACACCAGAACCCCATTTCAGGCACCGCACCTACCGGGAGTTTCATCCCGATGATCCAGGCACACGTTACGTACAGGGTGGTGCCGATGCGTTCAACTCCTTCTTTACGCTCAACAGTGACTATGTGACGGGCGAAGGATATCAGGGGCCTGGGTTTGGCTTTGGCAGCCCGACCACCGTCACCCTGGAGACGCCCTTTCCAGTGAATGACGGACTGCCCATCGAAGTGGAAACCCGGATTTTTGGACGATCTTTGTCCCAGCATTTCATCCGTGTAGATCTCAATGGAAATTCATCCAATCCTGTGCTGACAGACTCGGTGGTAGTCGCTTCCATTTTCCAGAAAACCTATCTGCGCGATTATTATCCACCGCAGGCTTTATCCGGACAAACCGACCTGACCTACCACGCCCACCGCCCTCCCACCGACAATAACAACGTGAGCTATGCCGCCATTACCTACACACGGCAGCCGGATCTAGGAGAAGATTCGATGATTTGGGTCCGTAACTGGGACAAAACGCAAAAAGCCTATCTCCGAATCAACCATGTGACCGGAGATGATTCGGTTTATGTGTATGACCTCACAAACAGATTCAGAAATGTGGGCATCCTGGCCGGCGGCCAGGGACGGGTCATCATCCAAGGATTTCAGAATAACCGGGATCTTCTGTTTGTGTCGGACCGTGCCATTGGGACACCCCGAATCGAGTCTGCCTCTTTCAACCGGCTGTTTGATCCCAACGCCGGCGCCCAGTATGTGATCATTACCGACCGAAA
>CAZLKP010000099.1:0-550 GCA_964560095.1 uncultured Bacteroidia bacterium | reverse complement strand
TGTGTATCGCGACACATCCCAAATCACCGAGATCAACTCTGTGAAGGTCGTCTTTACAGATGAGATCTATGACGAGTTTGGATACGGTTCGCTCACGCCCTGGGCGATCAAGCGCTTCTGCAAATACGCCCTCGACAATTGGAGTACCACGCCTGAGTATTTTCTACTGTGGGGCAAAGGACGCTACCGAACCAGAGGTGCTGCTGCTCTTCAGAATCCGTTGGTTCCGACCTTTGGGTATCCCGCGACAGACTGGGAATTTGTCAGCAACTGGCGCCAGGATACCATTGACCTCAATCCGGATGCATCGATCGGCAGAGTGAACCTGTACAGCGACACAGAAGGATTCAACTACCTGCAAAAAGTCAATGAGTATGAGCATTCCCCCTGGGAACCATGGATGAAGAAGGGTGTGTTTCTGGGAGGAGGTGCCAATGAAGGAGAGCAAAACCAGATATCCGGAGCTTTCCAGTATATGACTTCCCGCTTTCAGGGAATCCCGTTTGGAGGAGCGACGACTTATTTTCAGAAAACGAGTAGCAGCGTGGTC
>CAZLKP010000098.1:0-12411 GCA_964560095.1 uncultured Bacteroidia bacterium | reverse complement strand
CGGTTACGCCTCCGACCTGCAATGCCTCTGCGACAGGGATAGGATGGCGAACCTCATCAATCACCAGCACCGCAATGATGCCGGCTGACTGGAACTTTGGGAAAAGAGCAGAAGACATGGACTCAACGTTAGGGACAAGATGAACCCGTTGAGGGTAAGCAAAAATTTGATCTCATTCTACTTCAAATTCCCCGATTGTGATCGTTTCGCTGGCACTGGCCAGCTCACGGGTGATGCTCTGCTCCTGCTGTGTGAGCTTGCCGTAGTCCCGGATCAGGCGCACCTGTACCAGCACCGGGCGCGACATTTCCTGGCGGCTGTTGCCGTAGTAATTCACCTCGACTTTGTAGGTGCCTGGAATGGCTGTTTTGATCATGTATTCTTCCGGACCATAGCCCCCGGTAAAGTCGTTGGACATCCAGCCGCCAGCTTCGGTTTCCCGATTGCTGTAGAGGCAGCGCTCTCCGCGAGGATCTGTGACCCACAGATCCATGTCTATATCATTCTGATCCCATTGAAGCACGACGCGCAGGTCTGTCGGCAGGTTGTTCCGGAGTCGGGGATCTATGCCACTTTTGTCATAATTCTCATCAGCCTGGCCGATGATGGCGTTCATTTCCTGGGCTGCCAGGACTGATATTTCCGGAAAGCGATCAGCCCAGGAGGTCGTAACGACCTCGTAGAGCAGGTCCACAGCCCGGGTAATTTTCCCCTGTTTTGCAGCCAGTAGGCCCAAATCTCGGAAAGACTGAGGTTCTTCCGGACGGAGGAATAGCACCTGTCGAAAAACAGCTTCAGCCAGCGTCCATTCTCCATGTTGCTGGAGTTTTCGGCCAAGCGACCGGAGCAGTTCGTGGTCGCCGGGGGCCATCTCTGCCAGATTACTCAGGATTTGAATGGACATGAGGGTATCCCTTTCTTCCAGCCGCCAGTTGGCGATGTCAATGAAAAAGCCCGGACTGGTAGCATGCTGCGCCTTGTAGGAGAGGTAAGTGTCGTACCAATTCTCACCGGCACGCTTCAGAAGAGGCAAATAGCTGGCATCGGACGACCAGGCTTCGAGCCGGATTTCTATGTCGGGGGCTTCGCCGTTGTCGGATTCCTCAGGGTCTCCATCTGAACCCCAATCTTCCATGGTGCTTTGGGCCCCCGTCTCTTCAGTGATGACAATTCTATTCAACAAGACATCTTCTGCCATCATATCCTCAGCAGGCGCAACTGACGGTGGCGCGCTCATGTACATGTCAGCCTCTTCGTGCTCGGCACGGTCCTGAGGTTTTTCCTGGATCGGACCAGGGGTGAATGTCCTGTTCCACCAATCCTTTCTCAGCTGATATGCCTCAGCCACCAGATCCAAGTGGGACAGGAGTTTCAGCTCCTTCTCTCGCTCGGCTTCCTTGACCAGGCGATCGTAGTCCTTTTTCATATGATCGGGCGGCTCGACCCGGTAGGTGACGTAGTCGGAAAGTTGTTCCATCACGAGTAACGAGGTTACCGGCGTCACGAGGTTGAAGTCCACGCCCAGGCGAGCCATGAGGTCCTGATCTGGGCTGGGCGAAAGCAACTGTTGGGATACCCGTGTTCGTGCATGAATTCGCTCAATATCCAGCACGGTAGAAGTGGCATCGCCGACCAGTGGAACAGGAATCTTTTGTTGCGCCTGTTTATCCCCCAGGACAATGGATATGGAGGTTTCACGATCATTGGGCTTGCCACAGAAGCGAAACAGCCCGGCTTCCGGCGACAAATCCATGGGCAGCCAGCTGCGGCTGTTGTCTCCTTCGATGGCCCGCACCCCAAACACCGATCTGCGTAGCTTAGCAGCCGCCTCCTCCGGCTGGTTACCATCTATCCCAATGCTGAGTCCGTGGGAAGTGGCCGTAAACCCATTCAACGGATGACTGGCCGTAGCCATATCTGTACTGCTAAGCACATACACAGGTGCACTTACCGTCGGAAATTCCTGAGGAGAAAGAACTGTTTTTCCGTCGGTAACCAGGATGTACTGATCCATGTCCGGATGATCAAACCGAAGCTGACTCCAGTCAGCAGCTCCGTCGAAGGGAATGCTCGCGAGGAAAGCACGAAAGGCTTCTGCCTCCGAAGGTGCCCGAAAAGAGGTTGGTGTTCCTGCCCTGAGGTGGAAGGGAATCACTTCCACCGTGGTTGGGGCCAGGGTGTTAAACCAGGATTCCAGCAGGTCGATAGCTCTCTGTCGGTCAAAGCTTGCCATGGAGGCTGATTGGTCCCAGTAAATGGTGACGCTTTTCGCTTCCAAAAATTCCCTGGATGTTCCGATAGCGGGAATCTCAAGGTACATCCAGCCCGATGGATCTTTCCACAGCTTGGGTGCGGAAAACTCATAGGGGATCATCAGCTGTGGATGGGTGCCAGGAGCCGAAGACGGTCCCTGCCAGGTGAAGATGCTACGGCCTTGTTGCGTGCTGGTTGTCCATTCGACCGGTTGTGGGGAAAGAAATGGCTGGTCGCTGTTTCCCTCCCAGACGATGTTCAGATCGGCTTTTGGTGCATTGGGGGGCAGGTGAAGAGGAAGGGATAGATGCGTTCCGTCGAACGAGAGCGAGCCTTCCAGGTCGATGCTGACTGTTCGGAATCCCTGTGCAGGGAGTGGGAAGATCCTGAGCTTGTAGATGTCGGGACCGAGCATCTCAAGCAGCCCCGGATCAACCTGCCGGCGCACAATGTCTTCATAGGCAGTACGCCCTAATCTTGCATCCACCACGGATGCTTCGCGCATTTTCCCTTCGGTTTCGAGGGCAAAGCCGGATATACGTAGCCCGGCCGGAATGGGCAACAGCGCCTGGCCCTCCATGTCGTCACGGAATGGATTGTATATCCGGAATTCGTAGGTCACAGCGACCTGGCTTCCCATTCCCCGTATCCTGATGCCAATCGAATCTACCGGAAGTGGTTGCCAGGTTTCTCCCCTGCGGGTCATCACCCGGAAATATTCTGTTTGCTGGGCCAGGGCTTCTCTGACGGTTGTTGTGAGAAACAGCAGCACCAGGAGCGCAGATATGATACGGAAGTTATGATTTTCCATTTATTGTAATAGATTTTTCATGTGGTTTGTACATCTTGAGCATGAACGTCACATAATACTTGCTCCTGATATGTCTTCCCGATCATCCCTTCAGTCCTCACCCGCTTCTTACGTTCGCATCAGCTCCCGAATTGCGGCCTGGTTTATCGCCTCACTGATCGTTGCCTCTCTGGGATTGATTTTCGCCAAGGTCGTTGTAGATCCTGCCTCCCGACCTACCAAAGAAAGCATCTCATATCAACAGGTTCTTCCTGGATGAGTCAATCACACGGTGCATTCCACAATCCTGAGCCTCCATCTTACTCATTTTTTTCACCATCTCAGGATGTGGATTGATCCGTTTCGTGTGTGCATTTGCGGGCAGATGCGGCGAGAGCCGTGTCTGCTTTTTGGTTTGTCAGCAGACCAGGGAACGAATCAAGGCTGCTGTTTCTTTTGGAAACTCGAGTGGAAACATGTGGGTCCCGTTCACCTCATGCCATTGCCAGGCGGAAAATTTTTGCTTCAGTTCGGGAATATGCGTAGCCGGAACCACCGTTTTTTGGTTGGGGACGACATAATGCGCCGGAACTAGAAGCGTTGTCTTTCCGATTCGGGCCGGGAAAACAGCAAAGTACTGTGCTTCTTTTTTTCGGGGAATGGTCAGCGTGACACCGGAGTCGGCTTCTGTCAGGCCGTAGTGGAGATAATCTTCGAATGCCTGTGGATGAAAGGCCTGGAAAAATCGTTTTGCAGAAAAATAGTCCCTGGCCTCTTCCCGGCTGGGAAACCATTCCCTGCGTCTGAGGGCTTTGATGGCGGGAGGCACGACTTTGTGCGCCATGCCAGCCCATTGAAAGGGGGCCGCCAGCCACCTTCGCTTCCAGCTGAAGAGGGGTGGGTCCAGCACAATGATGCTGGAAAACAAATCGGGCCGCTTGCGGGCAGCAAAAAAGACTGCTACGCCCCCAAATGAGTGCCCGATGCCATGGACCGGTTGGTTGTGATACCTCTTTAGGTGGGAGATGATTTCATCGGCGAGTTCCTGCCAGGACGCAGGATGGGGGCTGGCCTGTCCCATGATGGGAATAGAGTCAACCTCAAAAGCGGGAAGATAGTCAAACAGGATGCGGTAGCACGGACCGGGAATCCCGTTGGCGTGAGCAAAAAACAAAGGGGTGTTGCCGGGCTGATTCATGAGAGCACAACATACAAGATTTTGCCTGGACAACAGGAAATCAGGGGCATTCGATGGCAAATGTGTTTGCCCAGTGTTTGGGTTTGGCGGCAGCTTTGAAAAATGGCTTGAAATAGCTGAGCATCTTCCTTCGATCATCCGCGTCGAGGTATTCACATTCGCGAATCATGGTCTGCCAAATGGGGATCATCTCCAGAAATTCCTGCCGGAGCGATTCGCGAAGCGCTTCGTCCCAGCACAGGTCTGTCCAGGATCTGAGCTCATAGTCGCCGAGACCCGAATAGGGTACGTCCACACTCCCGCAAAAATCGAAATCGTAGGGAATAGCCAGTGGTTGCCCATTGTGTGAAAATACCTTCACATTTTTGCCATGGTACACATCCCAGTCGCGATTTCCGATCATATATTGAAACAGCTTCAGGCGGGCCAATGCCTCCAGATCCAGCTCATCTGTATGCACCCCACGGTCTTCAATCACTTCCAGATCCATTCGCTCCGCCAGTTCATCCTTATGCTCAATCATGAACCCCCGCTGTTGGTTGTTCGGTTGCTGATCAAACATATCGCGGAGGGTGAGATTCACGAGCCGAACCTGAAAGCTGTACGGGGACAGCTGCTCATACATGCGGTAAATTATATATTCACGCATTAGATAGCGTTCGCCCCGGCAGTTGGTCACCAGCTTGAATTTCCGATGATTGCCGAGAGAAGAAGAGCCGGTATGAGACTTTTTGATTTTGAGCTTTAACGGTGGCCAGAGACAGTTTTCAGCTCGTCGTCGAAAGTTTCCCCGGACCTGTAACTCTGCGGGTAGCGTATCATACACCGCATCATTCTTGAGAATGATCCATACGTCGTGGTAGTCGGCTTCCTCCAGGCCACGATCCATCAGCACAGATTCTAGCGGAGCCACTATGGTGAGATCAACCGGCATGGGTTCTTCAAAAAAATCTTTTTCCGGTGGGGCCGAATAAATGGGAATCAGAAGGGAAACCAGGCCGAGTAGCGTTGCTTTCATGAGAAGGAGGATATGTCTGAAAGTTAGCGGTTTTCTTTCTGAAAAGATGCCTGGACTGGTCACATGGTTGCCAGATGGGCGGAATTTTCTGCAATTTTTCCCGCTTATGGGATAACCTCAAAGCATTTGATTCCTTGCCCGGTGCTCCCGGAAAATCACGACCTACTCCTATCCGAAGACCAGCGAAGCGGTGCCTGGGGGCTAATGTCTAGGTCCTTTCTGCTCCCGGTCAATTGCCTGAGTGTCTGGGACGCCAGGTTGTAGAGCCAGACGGCCCGCCTACCCCAAGCGGTCCGACACGAAAGCCACCGACTTGCCAAAGGGGTGAAATTGCGCCTGTGTGGAAGTGGACAGGTCAATTCAGCGCTGTCAGATCCAGGTCTTCGTCCCCAGGTTGGTAGGGGACAAAGGTTAGAATGCACTGGAGCATTTCGTCAGTGGTGCGCATCGAGCCGTCGCGCTCTGCCACAGTCCGAGGAGGGTAAAAGGGATTGTTGGGGTTGTCAATCGTGTTGTCGTACACAGCTTCTACTTCCACCACGGTTCCCTTTGGGAGGTGCAAAAGATGCTCAAAGGTATAGAAATACTGCCATCGGAAATCCCATTCAGGAATCCTGATCAGGGGAACGGTATCCTGAGCCGGGGTTACCGCATATGCCAGGAATGATTTTCCCAGCAGGTGCATGTGGGGATTGATGGTGAGCAGGGATACATCCTGCCTGATCACAGCTTTGGTTCGAAAGGTCATCACGGTATCTGGCGGAATGACCAGGGGTGGCACAATGTCTGAAATCCCCAGGGTTCCCATCTGTAACTCCATTGTTGGCCGTTTGGGTGGTTTTTGGGCAAAAAACACATTGAACCGCGACTGATCTGATGTATCGGCCCCTAGCGGGCCGTAGTGAAGATCATTGAGCAGAAAGGCCCCTTTTTGCCCCATCTTGTATCCTCCAATACCTTCCGGATACATGGTGGGCGTGACCCCGGGGAGGTAATTGCAGACCAGCGGGGTCAGTTCAGGATAACTGCCATCGTCGTGCAGGAGTCCCATACGCGGGTAGGCCTGCTGCACCGGCACCTTTTCACGGTCCACGACCCATTCGTCTTGAAACACATCCTCCTTTTTCTTCGGATCAAAGCGAATGAGATGGCCATTCATGTGGTGAACAGCTTTTCTGTTTCCCGGAACAAACTCGATGGCTTTGATGAAGGTGTCCTGCGGAATTTCGAAGGGCAACTTCATGAACAGAAATCGATCGGTGTTGTCCCCTTTGATGGGAAAGGCTTCTTTCATTTCCACTACCAGGTCGGGCTCTCCAAACATGGAGCCCTTGGGGTAAACGGGTGGAGGGGCTAACAAATCCGGATTGCCTTCCGGTGCCCCTTGTTGATGCCATTTGGCAATGAGATCAATTTCGTGCTGAGTCAGGACTCGCTCACCGGCAAAATGCCGGTAGGAAGGGTCGGCCGGCCAGGGCGGCATGTAGCGAGTGCCGGTGACATGAGCCACCATTTTGGTGCGTTTGGCTACATCCCGGTAGCTGATCAGCGAAAAGGGACCAGCGCTTCCAGGCCGATGGCAGGGCATGCAGTTGTTCCAGACAATGGGCGCGATATGTTCGGCAAATGTGACCGTGTCTGGGAGGGGAACTTCCTCCCGGGAGTCCGGAGATGGACGGGTTGGGTCTTCACAGGAAGCCATCCAGGTTAGGGAGAACAGCAGCAGGGTTATTCGATAAAACATCCGATGGCTTCTGTTTGGCTGATAGCTGGTTGTTCGCCACGAAGTAATGCCTCCAAGGCATCCCGGAGATAGTATTTGTTGACCACCGTCCGTTTCCTTCCCAGTGAGACGATCCAGTTGTCGATTTTTCCCTGATACTGAACCGCTCCGTCCTGACCAACGACCACTGCTTCCGGCGTGACGCTGGCATCGAACCGCTCCTGTAACTCATATCTAGGATCCAATACAGGATCTATCGGGGGTTGGTGGCGGGCCAGAAACCGGTTGATTTCCTCTTTGCTGTACCATTTCCCGCTAAACACACCAACGAATGCAACATCCTCTTCAGGAAACTGGGCACGAAGATCTTTCAGGGTCGCGCTGTAATTTTCGCAAAGCGGGCACTCTGGGGACATAAACACAAAGACTGTGAGGGGATGATGGGTGAGCGTCTCGTAACTCACAGGCTGATCATTCCAGCTGGTCAGCCCCGATTGAGCCGTTAGCAGACCGGCAAACAGCAGGCTTGTTAGGAGCAGGTAGCGTTTCATATAGCGAAGATATTGAGAAAGAGACAAATGAGAAACATCCTCGCGGGACTAAGATCTCATGTTAGACGGAGGCACAAGGTCGTCCACCTACAGATCGTCCTGGGTCGCCGAAGTGCGCCTCCGCCCAAAACCAAAACAGCGCATCGCGCAATAACCCAGCATGCCTCGGAGAGCCACCATCCTGGTTGGGCAGAGTGAAGCGTAGAGAAGTCAGAGGGTAGAAGTCAGATTGAATATTGGAGATTGTAGATCTGGGATGGGAGAAACGAGAACCGAGACCGTGAATTGGCCGAAGGAGAGGCGGGGGTGAGGATGCTTTTCGAGGTCAGAAGGGAAAAGATCTGCGGCCGAACGGCCTTGCGCCTTCGGCTGAGGTTGTCAGAAACCCATCAGCCCAACATGGTCTGAAGAGATTTGGCGGCCTGTTCTACCTGAATAAAGTCCTGCGAAAAACCTCTCTGTACCGACACCTTTCCATGGTCGGTCACCATCACCAGTCGGAATAATTCTTTCGGGCCAATCGCCCTGCGTTCAATCGTGAGCTCTTTCACAGATGTGGCCTCGAAGGATTCATTGTCGGTCCAGGAAAATCCACGCAGGGTACTGATGATGACCTCATTGTGGAGAGCGGATACCTGGACCCTTCTGATGAATGTTGTCCGGAGATAAATCAAGGCGCCTGAAATGGCCATGAGTGCGCCGCCCCAGTGGGTGAGCCGATACCAGGCCTGAAATCCATATTCCTGGATGCTGCTCAGGGTGAGTAAAATCCCTGCACCCGCGAATGCGAGAATAAATACCCTGGCCAGCGCGCGCTTGTCTTCCAGAATCAGGGTATCGCGTGTATGATAGGTGATTTCCATTGGAGCAAAGATCCGGACAATTTTCTTCTTTTCTGGACTTCAAAAGAAAATCTATACCCAGCCCGGCGGAAAATGTTTTACTAATTCCGAAAACATTCAGTCTGCAAAAATAATCCCAGGACTGCTGGGAAAGGTGATTTAAGGGGTTTTCCGGTCGGATAGGTAGATGCGGCCCCGCCATAATCGGACTGGTTTTTGGTTATCAACATAGTATGAATGTCAAACTATCCATGTTTGGGTATAGATCGAACAGGCGTTCAATAATGCCTGGCAAAATCGTAGAACCGTGAGCAGTCACAATCCATAAAGCGACCCTTTTCTTTGCCTTACACTTTCTTTCGATGATTGACATGCCACAAAACCAGACCACTTCAGGCAAATTTGACCAGTACCTTGCCCAGATTGAATCCAGAGAAAGAAACAAGCGCCGACGCTACCAGATTGCGGGCATTTTGGGGGCCATCGTCCTAGTTGGATGCATCGGCTTTTGGTTTATCCGGGAGGACCAGCCGTTGGAACTGCGACAATTCCAGGCCAATTCTCTGGACTATACCACGGTGAAAAACCTCTTTGAGACCAAACCCGGGGAAATTGTTGTCGCGCATCCGGCAATTGGGGTGGACACGATTTACTCACCGGAAGATTATCTCAGCCTTCGTGGCCTCCTCGACCAACTCGAAGCCAAGAGTATCCAATCATCTGAGCCGATGGAGGTGGAGGTGCCCCCCACCTTTGCCGTGGATATTGCCGGTTCCAGAGAAGTCGGCAGCACCCTCGTGTTTTCGATTGAGAATTACGACGAATCACTCACATACCTGATCGACTTTGGCAATGGGTATCGCCGCGAGGTGAATCAGCGCATGACCTACACGTATCGCAGCCCCGGAAATTACCGGCTTCGCCTCATTGCGACCAATGACCAGGGCTCCAGCAGTATTTATAACAAGTCCATCCGCATTGATAGAGGGAAACAGCCCGAAAGCAGAAACAGCAACGAATCAGTGATTGCCGATACCCGGCAGGAACCCATGCAAGCAGAAGAGTCGGAGGATTCTATTCCTGGCTCTCGGGCAGATATTTCTGCCCCCCTCTCAGCGATGCGCGGGCCTTCGATACAGGCTACTCCCATTGAATCCGATATCCCGAAACTGAGAGAAAGGATTCCAGAGATTGAGGAGGAATCCTCCACCTCATCGTCTCTTCCTTCCTTGAAGGAGCCTTTGATCGCATCTGATATTCCGCCTTCCTATCGAGGTGGAATGGACGCCATGGGTAGCTTTATCCGTAGCAATTACCGCTATCCGCGCGCAGCTCAGAATGCCAATATTGAGGGCAAGGTGTACATTCAGTTTGTGGTGCACGCTGATGGTACCATCTCAGGGGCCAAGGTACTCAAGGGCATTGGAGGCGGCTGCGATGAAGAAGCCCTTCGCCTGGTGTCCATGATGCCCAAATGGATCCCGGGCAAGCAGGCAGGGGCGCCGGTTGCCACGTATCACACTGTTCCGATCACATTCAAACTTCTTCGATAACCGGGGAGCCTGGGTGCAGGCTGTCAGATTTTCCGTCGGCTACCCGGAGCGCCATGTTGGAGGCGCTCCTGGCAATTTCACGAGTAGATCGTTCTTTGGTATGACTGGGAGGCGATTCCTGCCATCGCACATTGGGATAGTCCCCAAATTTTTGGTTTTTTCGTGCTCCACAGAGACAATGAATTGTCTGAAAAAACTTTGAACAATGAAACAAATATTCACAACAGCACTGCTTATCACGGCTGTTACTTCAGGAGTGCTGGCCCAGGATCTCGAATCCAAAACGGACAGTATTTCCTACATGCTGGGCGCTGATCTGGCCAAAAACCTGTCTCAGCAGGGCATGGAATTGAATGCTGATTATGTCTATCAGGGCATGAAAGACGTGTTTGAAGGCACTGGTTCTGTATTTGACCAGGCGACCTCTCAGCAGCTCATGACGGCCTTTCAGACGGAAATGAGAAATGCCCAAATGGCCGCACAGCAGCAGGCAGCTGCTGACAATGAAGCCAAAGGACAGGCGTTCCTCTCCGAAAATGCTACCAAAGAAGGTGTCCAGACAACCGAAAGTGGTCTGCAATACCTCGTCCTCGAAGAAGGCGAAGGCTCCAGGCCCACTGACACTTCCATGGTGGAAGTTCACTATGAAGGCAAATTGCTCAACGGTGATGTCTTTGACTCCTCCTACCAGAGAGGGACGCCTGTTACGTTTCCGCTCAACCGTGTCATCGCAGGATGGACCGAAGGCGTGCAACTGATGCCTGTTGGATCGAAATACCGCCTGTTTGTGCCCGGAAACCTGGCCTACGGTCCTCAGGGGTCACCACCCAAGATAGGCCCCAACGAAACCCTGATTTTTGAGGTCGAACTGATCTCAATCAAATAAATCTGACGCAGTTCGGATAACTTGTTCAAGCCATTTCGGAATTCTTGTCCGAGGTGGCTTGTTTCATTTCAGGGAGCTACCTGATTCGTCTTTGTCACATTCCCCTCTCCGGCGGTGTTGTACGGATGTTAAATTGTTGATCATGGTAAAAGCCAAATGGTTGGGCGCCTCAGCGAAAGAAAATCGTTACGGCGGGGAGCTGAGCTTCCGCGACAGCATCAAGGCATTGAGGCACTTGCCTCCGTTTCTCCGGCTGATCTGGCACACCAGCCCCTCAATGGCCCTGACAAATATTCTCCCTCGCCTGCTGCAGGCAGGCATTCCGGTCACAACCCTTTACGTTGGGAAGCTCATCATTGATGAAGTGGTGGCCAGAGCGCAGGATGGCGGCGATCTCACGCAGCTGTGGTGGTATGTGGGGGCGGAACTGGTGTTGGGACTGCTCTCTGCAGGTCTGTCGCGGATGATTTCTCTGGTGGATGCCCTGCTGGGCGACCTGCTCTCCAACGAAACATCGGAGCGGCTGATTGAACATGCGGCCAAACTGGATCTGGCCCAGTTTGAGGATTCGCAGTTTTACGACAAGCTGGAGCGTGCACGTCGGCAAACTACTTCTCGCACCTTCCTGATGTCTCAGATTTTGTCGCAGGTCCAGAATTTCATCACGATCTTGTTTTTAGGAGCTGGGCTGGTGGTATTCAATCCCTGGTTAATCCTGCTGTTGATCCTGGCAGTGATACCAGCTTTTCTGAGTGAGCTCCACTTCAACCAGCGGAGCTACTCCATGACTCGCAACTGGACGCCGGAGAGGCGGGAGCTAGATTATATCCGGTTTGTCGGCGCCAGTGATCAAATGGCCAAAGAGGTGAAAATGTTTGGCCTGGCAGGGTATCTGAAAGATCGGTTTTCTACCGTGGCCCGGCAATATTATGAAGCCAACAAATCACTGGCTGTAAAACGTGCTGGCTGGGGCTTTTTCTTTTCCGGATTGGGTACACTGGGCTACTATGCGGCCTACGTGGTGATCATTTTGCAGACCATTTCAGGAAGCATCACCCTGGGAGACCTCACCTTCTTGTCGGGATCTTTTTCCAGGATGCGGGGACTTCTTCAAAGTATGCTCACGCAGTTGAGTTCCATCGCACAGAGCGCTTTGTATTTGCAGGATCTGTTTGACTTTCTGAACCTTCAGCCAACCATTTTTACCACTGCCAATGCCCGCCCTTTCCCGGTGCCGGTGAAGGAGGGTTTTCGATTTGAGCAGGTGGGATTCCGGTATCCCGGTTCAGATCAGTTTGCTGTACGTGGGCTCACTTTTGAGCTAAAGGCAGGGGAGAAACTGGCGCTGGTTGGGGAAAATGGTGCTGGCAAGACCACCCTGGTCAAACTGCTGGCCCGGCTGTATGACCCGAATGAAGGGAGAATCCTGCTGGATGGCCATGATCTGAAAGAATACGACCTTGGGGAGGTGCGGGACAACATCGGGGTGATTTTTCAGGATTATATCCGGTTCAATTTCAAGGCTGGAGAAAATATTGCCGTGGGACGGATCGAAGCCCGGGAAGATGATCTGCGGATCGAAGAAGCGGCGGCCCGG
>CAZLKP010000097.1:3070-12413 GCA_964560095.1 uncultured Bacteroidia bacterium | reverse complement strand
AGCCTTCCAGCTGCTATCATATTGTCAATCAACGCTTTCTAAGCCATGGCTGTCAGGGCTTTCTTCCAGGATTGAAACGCCTGATGGGCTTTCTTGCTTTCATCTTTCGCCTGAGACCATAAGGAAGGGGTGCGGGAAATGTCTCCGGACTTACCGGTTTCCTCAATTTCCTTCATGATTCTTGACATCTCCATCGCTCCAATCTGGGCATAGGCTGATTTCAAGGCATGGGCTGCATTTCGAACACCAGCGGCAGACGCCTCCGAGAGAGCCTGCTCCATCTCATCGAAATACATCGGATTGGTCTCTTCCAACGTTTCAATCAGATCTACAATCTCCTCATATTCGCCATCCATCAAATCGAGCAATTGTTCTCTCGTTTCGGCATCAAGATACTCGTAATTAGCTTTTTTCATGATTCTTCTGCTTATCTTTTCTGCAAAAAACCAGTCCATGATTATCTTCACAATTGCATATTACCTTAAACCTGTCTGGGGTATTATTTGAACAAGAGGACCAAAAAGTCGTTCAACCTACATGAGTAACGAGAAAGATAAGCCGGATAACGTCACCGATAGGCCTTCAACTCTGCCCTATGCCCACCACGCCGGCAGTGCACTTATCAAGCCTGTGGACAGAGGCAAAGTGAAGGGAAGGGCCTTATCTGCCATGGAGGCCCAAACCCATATGCAGATGGATCAGATCAAGGAGCAAATTGAGCTTCTGGCTGAGCAGGCAAAGGCATTGCAGGACCGGGTTAGTATTTCTGAAAAAATCTATCAGGCAGAGGTCAACTTTGAGCCTTTGATCAATCACACCTATCATCTCTACGAAAAAGAAAATGGCGATTGGACGCTGTCTATGATCGGCCCAAATGACTGGGGACGGAGCATGAAATACAAAGCATTCCTCGCTACCGTGAACCTACTGGCTGATCATACCTGGGATATTCTGGAAAAGTCTGACAACTTAAGCGTCTCAGATATGTGAGAATTTTTTTCATCGCCAGACCGCGGGAATGTCAGAATACTGGAACTCCCGTGTTCCCCAAATCGCCAGCTCAGTAAATCCCTCATATTCGGCATAAGCTTCAAACTCTTCTCTGGTGGGAGAAGCAACCAACATATTACTGGCATATCCAGAATCCCTCAATTCCTGCACTTCGTAATAGTTGGCCTGGGTCCCGATCTCATCTTCATCTGAATGGAACCATACCAGGATGTCCCCATTTCGCATGGGCTCAACCAATGCACACTGCCAGTATTCCCGTCCCGCCTTTTCTTCCGGGACATTGAGCGTGCCAAGGCGCCCAAAAGTCTTCAGGACCAAACTGTCGGATAGGAACATTACATCTATACTGGTGATGTGATAATAGACCATCTCTTCTTTCACGACACCCGCTAATTGTTTTCCTGCATAGGTGAATTGGGCGCTGTCTCCCTCCGATAGGCTCTGATGCCCCTCGATTAGAATCAAAGGAATAGAATCGAGTTTATCTGAATACAATAATACCGTGTCGGTTTTTACCCACATCCAGCTATCATGTCCATCCTCTTCCAGCACCAGTTTATACATCCCCTGCCAGGATACTGGGAAGGTCTTTTCAGCGGGAATCCCGGCAGGTTGAGGTTCGGTGTAAACAACTGGACCGCAGGATATTATGAGGGAAGAGAGAATGGCCAATGCCAATGAGGAAGCAGCGATTCCAGGTTTCATGGATTATTCGATTAGATGGCTAAGAAAAAGCGCATTCAACAACAACTTACTACTTCCCAGCCAATATCCCCTAAACACAGGATCATCTACCAGACTTATCCAATGACCCTGGCCGTAAGTTCCCGCCATCACTGCCGGTGTTCCGGCAATCATTTCCCGATTCTTGTCTGACAGGTACCCACTGACCACAGGATCACGGTGATAAGAGGCAACCGCCCAGCCTGATGGCCTGGATGACTCGGCACTCCAGACAAATGACGTGTTTTTAAATACCGACAAGGAGGAAGGCAATCCATAGGCCAAAGGATGAGAGCTATCTATCCTGATGCGACAAATCATCCCTCCGATTTGTTGGGCACCACGAACCTTGTCGAGTTCTTCGTATGGAACTCCCTGTACATCTGATCTTTCAGAAAACAACCGCTCTAGTGAAACTCCGGATAGATAAGTCAGGAATTGGTTGGCTGCTTTGATGGTCACCAGGGTACCTCCTTCCCGAATCCAGGACTCCAGATCTGACTGATTCACACGTGATTCCCCTCCGCTGACCAGTATTACGTGCGAGAACTCCTTCAGTGTTTGCCCTGACAGGTTTCGGCCTTCGATCAGGGTAACTGGATAATGGAACACTTCATCCAGCATATACCAGATTTCGCCTGTTTCATAGGAGGAAACACCGTCTCCAACAACAAGGGCCACCGTTGGTAATCTGGCCGGGACCAATTCCGGGCTTCCCAGGTCCAAGCCGGCCAGCAGACCGGTTTCAAAGCCTTTGACCGGAATTTGATGATCCATTCCCGACTGTTTTACCAGAGAAGCAAGATCTTCTTTTTCCTCCGCAGTACTGCCTGCGGGAATAACAATTGTCCCTCTCCGGAGCGTATCTCCGTCCTCATGCAGCAATGGCTTTCTGGAGATATAGGCCTCAAATCCTGCTTCCAGAATTTCCGCCAGCATGGACGGAGCGTTCAGATGTGTCCATGAAAAGGCGTATGCCACATAGGCTCCTCTCTCCGGAAAAGGCGGATCTGTAGAAGGATTTAGTAATGCATTCACAGGTTGTAATGTGGTTGCCCGAAGTTCTGCCTTCGTCATTTTCCTGGTTAGAAGCCCAAAAGCAGGAGGCATCATCCAGGTTGATACATCATAAAACAGAGAATCTTGAAATTCTGTGGCAGGATCAAACATGGATCGGATCAGGGAATACTGGGATTGTTCCAGAGGGACAAAATATCCTTTTCCATCCCCTGAAACTCGGATATCATGCTGCATGAGTAAGCGGGCGAGGGAGTCTGCATATGCCCGATCATCAGGGTGCAAAAAATAATAGCCTGCAAATCCAGCATTTGCTGCCTCCTTCTTGCTATCTGTGAAAAAATCCCGCTGATATTCCAGCAGGTTATTGCGATGCCGTCTACAAAATTCAATCGAAGACAGGGCAGCGGTGAATTGATTCCGAACGGCAAACGGGAAGCTCAGTAGTCCGTGAATGGTGGACATTCGGTTTCCTCTCGCTGAAGCTTGTTCAAACAACACCCCTACTCCACCCTGCACATCTGGGTAGGTAGATCCTTTTCCGTAGTAAAAGTCATCATAGCTTTCCTCTGAATAATACCGCGATCCGATCTGATCCAGAAATTCTGCGTGAACTTTTGCTGCCAAACCTGTGAGGGTAATGACCTGTTCCGGTGTTAAAGGATTATTCCTTGATGGGATACCCGGCTGGAAAAAGAAAGTTCTGTCACTGCCCATTTCGTGGTGATCAGTGAGGAGGTTGGGCTTCCAGCGGTGAAATTCCCGAACACGTGCCCGGGATTCGGGGTGGCGAAGCAGCAACCAATCTCTGTTGAGATCAAACCAATAGTGATTGGTGCGACCGCCGGGCCAGGCCTCTCTGTGCTCCCTGGCTAACCGATGTGTGTTCAGGTGGCTTCGGCTCCGATGCATGTTGACCCAGGAGGAAAATCGATGGGACCCATCAGGATTGAGACAAGGGTCGATAATGATCACGTTGGTTTCCAAAAACGAAACCAGGTCCGGGTGGCGGGTTGCAGCCAAATAATAGAGAAGCAGAACAGAAGCATTCATGGCAGAGGCTTCATTTCCATGAACACTGAAGCCCAGGTTGATGACCAGAGGAACGTCCTTCCGATCAGGATTTCCCTTTGTCAGACCTGCCCAGGCAAGGTGCCGAAGGCGAAGCTCCTCCAGTTGTTGCTGATTGTTCCTGCTTGTTACATACAGGTGAATCAGCGGCCGATGCTCATAGGTGTAACCGATCACCTTCATGCTGATGCGATCAGATAATTCTGCATAAGTCTCGCAAACATCGACCAGCTGATCGTGGCTGATATGCCACGCTCCTACCTCAAATCCCAGAATATCCTCTGGCGTAGGAATGTGAGCATGGAGGCTCGTGTCTTTTTGATACAGGTACCAGGAAAGATCAACCTGACCATCTAGAGCTTGGGAAAACACGGAAAAAGGGGCCGTCAGGGCCAGCCCAATGAAGGTCTGAAGGATTCGGTACATGTGGATCAATTGGATAAATGGAATCTTTGGCCCCGAAAATAGCAAACTAGCCCGCTTCTTCAGCATGACTGGTACCCTGAGGAACCATCCTGATTCGTTCCGCTAACTCGCGTTGTATGGCAAGTGTTCTGCCATGGGCAGACACTTCTACCGCGGCATCCGTGGTCCGGACGATCGTCAGAATCTCGCCGGGATTCAACTCCAATTCCCACAGATGGGATCGCACCCAGTCATCTTGCTGCCGAAAATTGATCCTGCCACTGGCTCCGGGCGCTAACTGATTCAGAAAAGAGGGCTTTGTTCTAGCTGAAGCAGGAATAGGAGATCCATGTGGATCCAAATCCGGATGCCCAAGTGTCTGGGATACTTCCTCCAGAAAATCTTCAGGAAGCATGTGTTCCAGATTTTCTGCGTCCTCATGAATCTGATCTTCGGACAGCCCCACTTTGTTGACCAGATAGGTTTCCCAAAGGCGGTGAGCGCGGATCAGTTGATAGCCCGCTTCCATTCCTTCGTCTGTGAGGTGGATTTCATTGGGTTTTTCCAGTTTCAAAAACCCTTTGTCGGCGAGTCTCCGGATCTGCGGCTTTAGCTTCCGACCTGCCTCCGGTAGTTTTTCCATGAGATTGCTCAACGATAGTTTTCGTTTCTCATACAACTGTACAGATTGCTTCAGGATATCTTCCCGGAGAATTTTTCGGCGCTTTTTCCGCTGGACAAGCATCTTATTGATCAGGCCCTTTTGTGGTGCGAACAAGACAGCCAACAGATAGATGATTGTCGCCATGACCGTCATAGCAGGCCCGGGGGTTGTTTCCAGAACGACGGCGACCAATAGCCCTAAAACGGCAGAAAGTAGGCCGACAAAACCTGCGATCCACACCATTTTGGAGAGTCTTCGGGTGAGCAGATAGGCTGTGCTAGCTGGCGTGATCAGCATGGCTACCACGAGAATAACCCCTACCGATTGCAGGGACGCCACAACTGCAAAAGACAGCAGCAACATCAAAAAATAATGAATGGTGCTCACGGAAAATCCCAGTGTTCTGGCTACCACCGATTCAAATGTCGTGATAAATAAAAAGCGATAGAAGGCAACTACGCATATGATGGTAAACACCATCACAGAAAATGTCAGCCAGAGATCCTGATTGCTGATGCCCAGGACGTTTCCAAAGAGAAAATCTTTCAGGTCCAAATGAACGCCTTCCTGGTGCGTAAGCCAGGAGATGCCCATCACCCCGAGGGCAAACATGGACGTAAAGACGATCCCGATGGCAGCATCTTCCTGTGTTGATACATTTCGCTGAATCCATGTGATCAGAACTGCGGCCAATAATCCTGCAACGACAGATCCTGTGAAAAAACCCAGAATGCTGTAGCCGGACACCAAAAATCCGACAACGACACCGGGAAGAATGGCGTGTGATAGCGCATCTCCAATGAGTGCCATGTTTCTCAGAATGATGAAGGTTCCGAGAATTCCACACATGATGCCCACCATTGAGGAAGCCAGTAAAGCCCTGACGGCAAATGGATATTGGAAAAAATCGACCAGTAGATCCATTATTATTTGAATAGCTCAGTTTTTTGGAGAATGGTCAGCTGGCCACCGTAGGTTTTCCGGATATTTTCATCATTGAACACTTCTTCCGTGGCACCGGCTGTCACTACACGCTGATTAATCATGATCACCCTGTCAAAATACTCCTGCACCTTGGCCAGGTCATGATGAATAATGATCACCAGCTTTCCGCTGGCCGCGAGCTCCTTCACAATCTCCATGATCCGTGATTCAGTGGTGATGTCAACCCCCACAAATGGCTCGTCGAACAAAAAGATGTCCGCATCCTGACACAAAGCCCGGGCAATAAATGCCCGTTGTTGCTGTCCTCCCGACAGTTCTCCAATCTGCTTGTTTTTCAGGTCTGATATTCCCATTTGAGACAAAGCCTCAAGGGCACGCTGCCGATCGGCGCTCTGGATTCGTTGGAAAACCTGCCGATGAGGATACCTTCCCATCAGAACAATATCAAAAACCGTTGCCGGAAAGCTCCAATCGATCTCCTCTTTCTGCGGGATATATGAAATCTGACTCCGAATGTCGTCGATGGGTTGACTGGCAATACTGACAAACCCGGAGTCGGGTTCTACCAGCCCCAAAACGGACTTAAACAACGTGGACTTCCCTGAGCCATTTCCCCCAAGTAAGCCATAAACATGGCCCGACTCAATATTCAGGTAAACATTGGAAATAGCGGTTTTCTTCTCATAGGAAACGGTGAGACCTCTGATCTCGAGATGAAAGGGTTCCTGATCAAGCCTGATGGTAGGATTTCGACGCAATCGCCAGGCCACAAACCCAAATGCAACCCCGAATAAGCCAATGACAACAACCAGAAACCATGACCCATCTTCTTCCCGACCTCCAGCCAACCCCAGTAGCCCCCGGACAATGATGTCGGTGTTTTGACGGATCATTTTCAGATAGGTATCAGCTCCGCTTTCTTCATCCCCCAGAGAATCAGCAAACAATTCCCCGCCAATCACGATCCCCAGATCGTCGGCCAATCGCTGCAGGAGTTTGGGGTTGATGGTGGATTCTACAAATACAGCCGGGATCTGCTTATCGCTGAGTGTGTGTAATAAGGCTTGATATGCCTCTAGTGTCGGTTCGGCTTCGGTGCTGGTTCCCAGGATAGAGACGACTTCGAGGCCGTAGTGGTTGCCGTAATAGCGAAAGGCATCGTGGGAGGTTGCCAGCACGCGCTTGCTTTCTGGTACCTGAGTCATTTTCCGCTTCACATAAGCGTCAATAGCCCGTAGTTGCTGCTCATATGCCTGATACCTGGATTCAAAATAAGCGGCTTCATCTGGCCGGGTTGCAATGAGACCATCCCGGATATTAGATGCATAAACAATGGCATTCAGGGGATTCATCCACGCATGTGGATCAAAAGCGCTCTCATACTCAGAAGATTGAATGGGCTCAATTCCATCCGTAGCTACGACACGTATTACTGAGGTCCCCGCGTTGTCCATCATCTCGCGGATCCATCCTTCAAGCGTCAATCCATTGATAATGAGCAGATCTGCTTTGGCTATTTTCCTAGCGTCCTCCGGAACAGGATCATAAATGTGGGGATCAGTTCCAATCGGAAGAATCGAGGTTACAATCGCCTTTTCACCACCAATTTCAGCTGTAATGTCAGCCAAAAAGCTAGTGGAGACCACCACCTTTATCGGTTCTGCAAAAGCGACTCCCGAGGCTAGTATCCAACAGAAAATCGTGTAAAACAACCTCATGAGTCGATTCTAAAAATAGGTTTAGGCAAATCTAAATAGCGAAAAACGTTTTTACAAAAAAAGGATCTGTCCGGATACAAACACGATTTACTGGTGAAGTGTTGCTGTTTACCTGGCAAAACCAGGGGATTTCCTCTTTCAACGTGATGCACACTGCCCGGTTAACCAAAAAAAATTCCTTGATCAAGTTGTTTTACACGGTTTAGACTGAAGTTATGCTATATTAAAGATCAACTACTACTCTCCATAAAATGAAAAACTCGAACAGGAACCCCGGGCTGGGGCTAATCAAGGTTGTTCATCTGACGTTCATATTGGTTTTTCTCATAGGGACTTCTTCCATATTTGCCCAAAGTAGCTCGGGTACAGTCGTGGATGAAGATGGTAATCCGGTTCCGCAGGCATCGGTGACACTGTTGAATAGTGAATCTGGTTACCTGACAGATATTGACGGAAGATTTGAGGTGAGTCCCCCCTCCTACCCCACGATCATAGAGGTGAGCTATAGCGGGATGGAAAAGCAAACGCTAACCCTGAACATGCCAACTCAATCGATGGTGGTGGTTCTGGAGGCAACCACCATTGATGAGGTCCTGATACAAGCAAGAGGTGTGGGCACCCGACTCCAGCAAGATCCTAAGTCTGTCGATGCAATGAATATCCAGGCCATTCAAAACAATCCATCAGAAAGCATATTCGCAGGTCTTGGCACGATGAAAGGAGTTGATATCAATGGCTCCATTGGATTTAAAGTAATCAACACACGTGGTTTCAATGCCGCTGCACCTGTGAGGTCTTTGCAAATCATTGATGGCGTGGACAATCAAGCTCCCGGGCTTAACTTTTCGCTGGGCAATTTTCTGGGAGCCTCTGACCTCGATATTAAGCAGGTAGAAATCATTCAGGGGGCGAGCTCAGCGTATTATGGTCCCAACGCCTTCAATGGCGTGATCAGTATGGAAACCATTAGCCCTTTTGACCCAACAAGGCAAGGGCTGTCTGTGTCACTAAAAGGCGGCGAAAGAAACTTGGGGGAGGTAGCTGCACGATACGCCAAATCTTTCCGAAATCGAATGGGGCGTGAAATATTTGCCTTTAAAATCAATGCATACTATCTCACAGTTGATGATTGGGAGGCGACCAACCTGGCAGAGGTAGATGCGCCAGATTCTGTCCTGGTAGGAACTAACAACCTGGGCGGTTATGATGCAGTCAATCGATATGGGGATGAAAATGGATTGAGAAGTGGCCGGGATGCTTCCGGGGCAAGAGGACAAATTGAGACACCGGGTCTGGGGGTTTGGTTCAGAACTGGATATGAAGAAAAAGACATCGTTGACTACGATACCTGGAACACGAAACTCGGGGCATCCGCTCACTGGCGGATTAGTCCGAATCTTGAATTAATTGGAGCATCTAATTTTGGAGGAGGTACCACAGTCCTTCAGGGGGACAACAGATACAGCCTGAGAAACATCCGGTTTTTTCAGCATCGCCTGGAACTAAAATATGGAAATCAGGGATTCATCAGGGCTTTTGTAACCCATGAGAATGCCGGAGATTCTTACGATGCCGTGTTCACTGCATTGAGGCTCCAGGAAGCTAATGGCAACTCTGCCGATTGGACCATTTCGTATCGTGATTATTATCGAAGTAATTTCGTGCCAAGGATTAAGGCAATAGATAGGTTTCCCCGCATTCTTCCTCCAGATTTTACTTATGACTTTGAACTTGCCAATGAACTACTGGAAGAAAACAGAGATAGCATAGCCTTTTACCACGGGCAAAG
>CAZLKP010000097.1:0-3060 GCA_964560095.1 uncultured Bacteroidia bacterium | reverse complement strand
GAGCATTTGCCGATCGAAACAGACTCATACCCGGCACCCCGGCTTTTGATTCTGTTTTCCAGAATATCACCAGTCGAAGCCTTCTTGAGGGGAGAGGAACCAGGCTGGTGGATCGATCCGCCTTGTTTCATGCTCACGGAGAATACACATTCAAACCGATATGGGCAGACATCACCATCGGGGGGAATATACGTGAATATCGCCCCGTATCAGAAGGCACAATTTTTAGCGATACCCTCGCGGTTTCTGAGCGAACCCTGCCTGACGGCTCTGTTGTTCTGGATAGTAGCAGAACGGTAATCCGTAATAACGAGTTTGGGGTGTATGCTGGCATTCAGAAACCCCTTTTTTCAGATGCGCTCATTGTGAATGCAACGGTTCGCCTTGACAAAAATCAGAATTTTAACTTTTTGGTTTCCCCTGCCTTCACTACAGTGTGGACGCTGGATCCAAAAGCTAAATATCCGGATATTTTCAGGTTTTCCTTTTCCTCAGCTATCAGAAACCCCACCCTTGCAGACCAGTTCCTGTACTACAACGTCGGCAATGCGATTTTGCTGGGTAATCTCAGCGGCGTAGATAACATGGTTACAACCGAATCGCTGCTGAATTTTGTCAATACCCTCAATAAAGATGATCTCGACTACTTCGATATTGACCCGATCCAGCCTGAAGGAGTGAGAACCTTCGAGCTGGGATACCGGGGCTTCTGGCTGGATAATAAGCTTTATGTGGATGCTACCTACTATTTCAGCTTTTACCGGAATTTTATCGGCTACAACATCGGTACAGAGCTGACCTTCGTACCAGGAATTGCACTTCCAACAAGAATTCAGCCCTACCGGATTGCGGCCAATGCCCAAGATCGTGTAACAACTCAGGGATTTACAGTGGGCATGGACTATTACTTGACTGAAAAAAAGGAGAACAACTTCAAATTAACTGGCAACTACTCCTGGAATATCCTCAACACAAATTCGGATGACCCGATCATTCCTGCTTTTAATACTCCCGAACATAAATTTAATCTTGGATTTCATGGATATGATCTCATTCTCAAGAGGCTTGATCAGTTGGGATTTTCTGTGAATTACAAATGGGTTGATGGATTTCAATTTGAAGGATCTCCTCAATTCACTGGATTTGTTCCGGCATATGGAATGCTCGACGCCCAGATCAACAAGAAATTTGAGCTCGGGAAGACCGGTTGCATCGTCAAGGTAGGTGGCTCCAACCTTCTCAATAATCGGATTTTTCAGGTGTATGGAGGTCCCATTATTGGGAGAATGGCCTATCTTTCAATCTTACTCAAAATTAACTAACCTGTATTGAACTACTTGTTTTACCTAACCCAATCTTTTTATCATGAAAAGACCTTTATTGTTATTCGCTGCACTATTTCTATGCGGGGAATTCATTTCCGCTCAAACTCGCTACATCGATAAGATTTTTGCAGAGACAGACTCTACGCAGAATATTCTTTATGGGGAAAACATTAGTATACTCACCGGCTCCCCGACGAAAGTTCCCCTGAAACTTGACCTGTATGAGCCTTCAGGAGATACCGTTTCCCGCAGACCCGTAGTGCTGATGTTTGGGACTGGCAACTTCCTGCCACCAGTGATCAATGGCAGTCCCTTTGGATCATTTCGCGATAGTGCTATGGTAACGATTTGCCGGGAGTTTGCTCTGCGTGGCTATGTGTCTATAGCTGTAGAATATCGACTTGGATGGAACCCCGTGTCAACCGACGACAATGTGAGAAGGAGTACTATTCTTCAAGCCGCTTACCGTGGTATTCAAGATTGTCGCACCGCCATCAGGTTCTTAAAAATGACAGTGGCAGAAATGAATAATCCGTATCGAGTAGATACTTCACGGATTACAGTCGGGGGAATTGGCACTGGCGGATATATTTCTACTGGAGCAGCATTCCTTAGTGACTATACTGAGATCAGTTCATTAACAAAGTTTATTGACCTGGACCAAAACCCTCCCGTTCCCTACGTCATTGAATCCGTGCATGGGGATATCGAGGGAAAAGACTCCACGATTGTAGGGCAGGATTCTAACGGGAACCCTATATTTCTGAATCTCGGGAACCATGTTTCCTATTCTTCAGGCTTCAGCACCGCCTTTCACATGGGGGGCGCTTTGGGTTCCGATACCTGGATCGGAGCCGAAGAACCCCCAGTGATTTCCATTCATTCTCCAGACGACGAATTGGCACCGTTCTATATCGGAGATGTCATTGTCAACACAACAGGTGAAATCGTGATTGGAGATGCTGCTGGTGGTGGAAGGATCCAGGAGCTTCAGGATTCTCTGGAGTCGAATCAGGTCTGGAAAGTTGAACAGTATAATGATCCTGTTACTCAACAGGCAAAAGCACTCGGCAGCCCCTATTTCGAGGCGTTATATGCTTTCAAGACCCTCCCGGCGCCAGCAGATACACAGTGCTATGCCTTTCCAGGCACGCCTGTGTCAGAAGGACTGGTTGATGCGGGTCCATGGAATTGGTACAACGAAGCGGCATTTATTGCAGCCTGGGATTTCATAAATCCTCAGCCACCGATTTCTGGTGAAATGCAAAATTGCGATGTGTTGAGAGGAAGTAACAACGATCCTGTTCGTGCAAAGCTTTTTATCGACACAGTGATGCAATTCATCACTCCAAGATTGACTAAGCAGTTATTTTTTACAGATGCCGAGGATGAGTTGCTTTCCAGCAGCCTTTCGGTATACCCGAATCCGGCACAGGATCTGATCAGGGTGGAGTCAAAAGAAGGACCTCTCCATCTGAAGGCAGTATGGCTGAGAGACATAACCGGCCGAATCATAACCGAAAAACAGGGCGTTAATACTGGGATGACTTTAGACGTAAGACATCTGCCCAGGGGAGTATATCTGCTCGAAGTGCAGACGAATACTGCAAGATCAGTTCAGAAAATCCTGATCGAGTAGTAATAGACAGGTAGATTGAACACAATGAGGCTGTCTCGACTTTTGAGACAGCCTTTCATTTTATTTACCTCCGGCCCATTCGCTCCATCTTCTTTG
>CAZLKP010000096.1:0-12443 GCA_964560095.1 uncultured Bacteroidia bacterium | reverse complement strand
AAGGAAATGGTCGTCCGCGCTTCCTGGCTCTCTGCCATTCGCTTTCTCAATTCTTCCTTGTTGATTCGATTATATAGTGTCATCGGAAAAACGAATAATTCAAGACTTGTTGAATTTTTGCAGGAAGATCGCCAATATTGCCCTAGAACACGGTTACCCCAGCTTGCTCATGCAAAAGATTTCCCCTCTGCCATTGATTTTGGTTGTTTTGCTCCTGATTACCCTCTGGGGCTGCTATCCTGCCGAAACCAACTATTCACAAGCGCAAGATACGACCCCTGCGCAAAAAGAAGAAGTCTTGTTTGGATATCCCATTGGCGACCTCATGGTGGTGGAGGGAGTGATTGAGCGGGATGAAAACTTATCTGACATCCTGACGCGCTATCAGGTGCCAATGACCCGGATCGCAGAGCTGGCGAATGTGCCGGACACGGTGTTCAACCCGAGAAAAATAAAAATGGGCCGCCCTTACACCCTTTTTTGTGAAAAAGACTCTGCGCTCCATGCCCGTTGTTTCATTTACCAGCCCAACAATGTAGACTACGTTACCCTAGAGTTTGGCGACTCTTTACGGGTTTTTTCCGGAAGTCGGTCAGTCGATACCCTCAGTCATTCACTCTCAGGTGTGATTGAGTCTTCCTTATATCAGTCTGTCATAGATGCTGGTGGCTCTCCTGTTCTGGTCAATGCCCTGGCGGATGTTTATGCTTGGGAAATCGACTTTTTCGGGCTGCAAACTGGTGATACCTATACCATTTATTACACCACTTATGCTGTGAATGGAGAGCCAGCCGGATTTGGGGAGGTTCTCTGCGCAAGCTTCCGTCATATGGGGCATGAGTTTTTGGCCTTTCGCTTTGATCAGGGCAACGGCCACGGTCCGGAATACTTTGACGAGGAAGGAAACAGCCTCAGGAAGACTTTCCTGAAAGCGCCCCTGTCATTCACGAGAATTAGTTCCCGATTTTCCTACAGCCGTTTGCATCCAATTCTGAAAATTCGTCGTCCACACCTTGGCGTTGATTATGCAGCCCCTACCGGAACACCAGTACTGGCTGTCGGAGATGGGGTAATCACCAAAGCCGGCTGGGGTGGAGGTGGAGGCAAGACGGTTAAGATTCGCCACAATAGTAATTATCAGACTGCATACCTGCATTTGTCTCGTTATGGCAAAAATATCCGGATCGGAACAGTGGTTACCCAGGGACAGGTGATTGGGTATGTCGGCAGCACAGGACTTTCGACAGGCCCGCATCTGGATTTTCGATTCTACAAAAATGGCACGCCAGTGGATCCACTCAAGATTGATGCACCTTCTGCTGACCCAATTACCAAGGAGAATTTCCTGGCCTATTCTCAGGAACGTTCACGTCTTCAAATGGTGATGGATGATATTCATAAGCTGGAACAAAGTCGAGACTGGCTGGCCATGAAGAAGGAAAGTCCCCTGTAACCCCCCTGAAAACAGTTTGGGCTAGTGACCGGTAGCTGAAAAGCTCGTCTTACATGTGTTTATATCCGAAAGCTTCTCTATCTTTCGGAACACCATCTATTTCAATTTCAACAACATTTATTATGAGCCTGCAAGACAAATATTCTTCCGTCCTGAAGCTCGGCGAAGAGTTCGGCGTGAAAGACGGCTATGTAAAAGAAGAAGGCGGCAAACTGAAAATCGGCGGAACCACCACGACCGAATATCAGAAAAACACCATGTGGAACGAAATCAAGAAAATCGGCGGTGGAGTCCCTGATGATTTGGAGGCTGATATCCAGGTGGAAACCAAAGACTACTATCACAAGCACACAGTGGGAAGTGGAGAGTCGCTCAGCCTGATTTCTAAGCATTACTATGAAGATCCGATGAAATACATGAAGATCTTCGAAGCCAACAAGGACATCCTGAAGGATCCCAATGTGATCCATCCTGGTCAAGAACTGGTCATTCCGTTTTTGTAGGAGATTGTACCGCAAAACGCGAGGAAGACGCAAAGAGTGCCAAGGATTTATTCCAGCACCCTTTGCGTTATGTTTATTCTGCCGAAGGGGCAGATCCAGGCTTTCACTTGATTTTTTACCCCCTGGCGTCCCTCTCCCCCTTTTTTAAGCCAACTCCGCAGGAGTGATACAAAATAAATCCTGGCGATCTTTCTCGCCTCGTCTCTCGCTTCTCTCTTCTCGCAGCAAAAAGGTCCCGATTCACCCCTCCAGCTCTGCTAGACTCTTCCGAAGCACCTCCAATTTGGCTTCAGCATCAGATTGCTTCTGTTTTTCTTTGTTGACAACAGCTTCGGGCGCGTTGCTCACAAAGCGCTCATTGGACAGCTTTTTCAGCACCGATCTCAAAAAGCCTTCGGTGTAGTCAATCTCCTTATTGATCTTGGCGATTTCGGCCCCTACATCGACATTGTCGAGAGGAATGTAGAATTCATCGGCCTTAACTCGGAGTGATCCCGCACCTTCTACTGGTTCAGTCACGAAGTCCATGTTTTCCAGGTTCAAGAAACGATCCAGCAAAGGTTGATAGCGCTTGTACAGGGCTTGATTTTCTGAATTGATCAGGAGAGAAATGGCGTCTTTATTCGCCAGATTTTTATCTCTTCGGAATCCTCTGCCAGCAGTGATCACTTCCTGGACCAGGGCCATCTCTTTCAGGGTGCCGTGATCAATATTTCCGGCCTCGGGCATGTGGGAGACACAAACAAATTCTCCATCTTTTCGCTCACGCAATCCTTGCCACAGTTCTTCCGAAATGAATGGCATGAAAGGGTGCAGGATGTGGAGCAACTGCTCAAACAGATCAATAGCGGCTTCATAGGTAGCCCGTAGGATCCGTTGACCATACTCGGGTTTGATCATTTCCAAAAACCATGAGCAGAATTCATCCCAAATGAGTTTGTACACACTCATGAGGGCGTCTGAGAGCCTAAATTTCTGAAAGTGATCTTCGATCTCTGCAAGACCGAGGTTAATCCGGGCGTTCATCCATGAAATGGCCAGGGTGTCCCGGTCAAGGGAAGGCTCATCGGAAATTTCCCAAGACTGGATCAGCCGAAAGGCATTCCAGATTTTGTTGGCAAAGTTTCGTCCCTGTTCGACCAGACTCTCCTTATATAGAAGGTCATTACCGGCAGGGGAGGCGAGGAGCATACCCACACGTACGGCATCCGCACCATATTGCGCAATCAGATCCAATGGATCTGGGCTGTTGCCTAGCGATTTGGACATTTTTCGCCGCTGATCATCGCGCACAATGCCTGTGAGATACACGTTGGAGAATGGCTTCTCATTGCGGTATTCGTATCCGGCAATGATCATGCGCGCCACCCAAAAAAACAGGATTTCCGGGGCGGTGACCAGATCATTAGTCGGGTAATAGTAATGGATGTCGGCATTATCCGGTTCGTTGATGCCGTCAAAGATGGCAATGGGCCAGAGCCAGCTGGATGCCCAGGTGTCTAGCACGTCTTCATCCTGATGAAGGTCATCTGTGGTGAGGCTGGCATTGCCGGTGATTTCCCGTGCCTTTTCCAGGGCAAGGTCAGTTGATTCGGCGACCACATGATGGTTAGTGCCGGCGATGTAATAAGCAGGGATTCTGTGGCCCCACCAAAGCTGACGGGACAGGCACCAATCCCGCACATTTTCTATCCAGTGGCGGTACGTATTCAAATACTTGTCGGGGATGAGGGTTACTTCACCGTCCATCACGGCCTTGAGGGCAGGGTTGGAAATTTCCTGCATGTTGAGAAACCATTGCTGAGACAGTCGTGGTTCGATTGCAGCATCTGTACGTTCTGAATAACCAACAGCGTGCGTATATGGTTCTTTTTTCAGCAGGAAGCCTGCCGCTTCAAGCTCTTTGGCAATCTGTTTTCGTACAGCAAACCGATCTTGGCCAACATACAGTTGACCAGCTTCAGATATAGTCCCATTAGGGTTGAGGGCATCAATGACAGGCAGGTTGTGGCGCTGTCCGATTTCGTAGTCATTGGCATCGTGTGCCGGGGTCACTTTGAGGCAGCCGGTTCCGAATTCCCGATCAACATAGTCGTCGAGAATGATAGGGATCTCCCGGTTGACCAGTGGAACGATAGCTTTTTTTCCGTGAAGATGCGCATAGCGTTCGTCTTCGGGGTGAATAGCGATCGCAGTATCGCCCAGAATAGTTTCAGGTCTGGTAGTGGCGATGATCACAGATTCGGTATCAGAACCAGCAATTGTGTACAGGACGTGATAGAGGTTTCCTTGGGTTTCTTTGTAATTCACCTCTTCGTCAGACACAGCTGTCTGAGCTGAGGGATCCCAATTAACCATTCGGTAGCCCCGGTAGATGTATCCTTTATTGTAGAGGTCGCAAAAAACGCTGATAACGGCCTTGGAATAGCCGGGATCCATGGTAAATGCGGTACGTTTCCAATCGCAGGAGGCACCGAGCTTTTTGAGCTGCTGGAGAATGATACCTCCGTATTTTTCTTTCCATTCATAGGCATGGTTGAGAAATGCTTCTCTGCTCAGGTCACTTTTTTTGATACCTTTTTCCCGGAGCATGGCTACCACTTTGGCTTCGGTAGCGATAGAGGCATGGTCGGTGCCAGGCACCCAGCATGCATTGTAGCCCTGCATCCGCTTTTTTCTTACCAGAACATCCTGGATGGTATTGTTCAGGATATGTCCCATATGGAGGATTCCGGTCACATTGGGGGGCGGAATGGCGATGGTGTAGGCGGGCCTGGTGTCAGGCTCAGAATGGAAGAGGTCATGGTCCATCCAGGCCTGATACCATTTATCTTCGATTCGGGTGGGGTCGTATTGAGAAGAAAGTTGCATATTTAACTAACGGGCTAACGAGTTAGTGTCGAATGTCGCCTGCAAATGTAGCTGATTCTGCTCAAAGCGGAAATGAAACCGGAAGCTGAAAGCGGAAAACAGAAACGACCACTCTGGGGGGAGTGGTCGCCTGGGAAATAAAAGTCTTTGAAACGTGTCGAGATTGGTGTTATCGAACCAAGACCTTTTTGGAAATTCTTTGGTCTCCGTCGGTGACTGAAACGATATACGTACCTGTAGCCAGCCCTTCGAGGGAAAGTCTATAACTGGCATTTCCAGAATCGGTATGGTTGATTGCGACTTCGCGGTGCTTCCTTCCGTTCAGATCAAACAACTGTAATGTTCCCTGTTGCTCCAGCTGCTGGACAACCACCATCATGTATCTTTCTGAGGTAGGATTGGGGAAGGTGTGAACGGTGGGCTGGATGGCCATATCTCCTGGGTTGGTAGAGGGAATGTCATCATAATAATCTCCAAAATCGAGGGGCATGCCACAGTTTGTCCACTGTGCCTGTACTTCAGGCGCAGAGATGGCAAAAAACAGGGCAAAGGCAAAGACGGCTGAAAGAATGCGTTGAATGTTTTTCATAATCCTGAATTGAAGAGTAAGTATTTCTGTTTCAACAATCAATTATATTGAATAAAATATTACGTGACAAAAAATAAATCAAAATACATATATTTTTTTAATCCGTAAAGTCGTATATCAAAATAAATGTAAATTATTTGTTTACAGATATTTAAGTGCTGATATTTATTTATATTATTCTGAATGCGATCATAATCTTTTGATTAATTATAATTTTATTTTTTTACATAAAAAGACAAAAAAAAGTTATTTATTATTAATTTTTTACTACCTCCTGTTATTTCATTTTTATTACCAAAGCTAATTCCTATTGGCTTATCCCGCACGACCGATTGTTCCTTTACCGATTTCAACCACTGATTACGGGAATTTCTTTCAAGGCTAAAAAGTATCCGGATATCGGTGTATATTGATATTTAGAGTATTCATGATGTATGCGGTTATTTTTCCTTTCTTGCTTGATTGTCATTGCTTGTTTTTTACCTCTGTCAGCCTCTAATCCTCAGGAATATGCTGATAGCCTTGAGAGGCAGATTGGTACAGCCTCAGGGGATTCACTCCTGTATTTGTATCACCGGCTTGCAGAAACTTATCAGCGAATCGATATCGACCAGGCTGTCATTTATGGAGATTCTGCCTTTCAGATGGCTCAAGGGTTAGGTAGGGGAGATTTACTAGCGATGACCCTGAATACCCAGGGCAAGCTCCATCATATGAAAGGTCGGTATATTCTGGCCACAAGAAACTTTAAGGCTGCCCTGGGGTATGCTGAGAAAGGCTCCGACATGAAACTTCGAATGTTAATTACCAATGCACTGGGTATTTCTTTCCTCATGGCCGGAGAATATGCCCAGGCCATTGAATATTTTTCTGAGGTTGAGGAGCATTTCAGAAACATCGGCCAGAAGGCCCAGCTGGCCTCAACCCTGCTCAATATTGGCTCACTGTACAAATTATGGGGCAAAAATGAGGATGCAGCCAGGGTGCTTTCCGAAGCCCTGGAACTGGCGGAGGAGCGCAAGCATCAAGAGCTGACATTAAAGTGTCTCAGCGCCCTGGGAAAGGTGTATGAATCGGCTGGGAAGGTCGAAGAAGCCATGAAATATCAGCAGCAGGCGCTCAGGATCGGGGAAGAAAGGCAGTACCCAGGGCTAATCATTTCCACCAAAAACAGTCTGGGGCAGCTGTTTCAGCAGCAGGGAGACTACCACCAGGCCCGACTGTACTTTCAGGAAGCCCTCGAAGTGGCTCGGGAAGCCAATATCGCGCTACTGGTGCAGTCGCTGACTTTGTCGCTGGGGCGCCTTGAATTGGAACTGAACAACCATTGGAAAGCGCTCGACCTCTTTCTCGATGCGGAGTTGCAGGCAGAAAAGCTCCAAAACGATGGGGGGGTATTGGAGGTGTCCCGAGAGCTCGCTTCTTTGTATGAGGAAATGGGAAATTACCAAAAAGCTCTCCTGTATCAGAAGCGCTTTCAAAACCTGCAGCTTGAGCGCAATGAGAAACTCAACTCTGAGCGCATGCAGGAGTTAATGGTTGCATTTGACGCGGAGAGACAAGCCAGGATGTTCGAAGAATTGCGCAGGAGCAAATTGATCGGGCAGTACCGCACCATTGGGATTTCCGTGTTAGCTGGTTTTGCTATGCTGGCTTTCATTTTTCTCTACCTTCGATATCGCGAACGCCAGCGATCTTACACTGTGCTCAATGAGCAGCATCGGGAGATTCAGCGCCAGAACCAGTTGCTCCAGAAGCAGTATCAGGAGATTGAGGAGAAGAATCAACAACTCGCTCTGAAATCGTATGAAATTAAAAGCCAGAATCGCGAGCTCAAGATGGTCAACACGGAGCTCACCCATTTCGCACGGGCTGCTTCTCATGATCTCAGAGAGCCCCTCAGAGCGATTCGTAGTTATATGAACTTGCTTGGAACCCGCTACCAAAGCAACTTTGACAACAAAGCCAGGGAGTTTCTGTCCATGGCCTCAGCCGGAGCGGTTCGGATGGAGGATCTCCTCAATGACCTGTATCAGCACGCCAGGGTAGGCAGGACCAAAGAAAGCTTTTCGGTTGTTAACCTGCGGACCCTTGCCCAGGAGGTTGTATCGGATCTGCATGTGACCATTAAAGAAAAAAATGCCCTCGTCAATTTTGAGCATTTACCGGTGGTGTACGGAATCCGGACGGAGCTGCGAATGCTCATCCAGAACCTTCTGAGTAATGCCCTGAAGTTTACCCAACCAGACACGCCGCCAAGAGTGGTAATCAGAGGCAAAGAAGACCAGCACCACGTGTATATCGAAGTGCAAGACCACGGAATTGGTATTCCGGCGGAGTACCACGAGAAGATATTCAGCATTTTTGAACGCCTCAACCCCCGGGAAGACTATGAAGGATCGGGAATTGGTCTTGCGACCTGCCAGAAGGTTATCGAACATCACGAAGGAGGGATCAGCGTGACTTCTTCTCCGGGTTTTGGGACCACCTTTCTGGTCAGGCTTCCGAAAAAAACCTGATTCTCTGCTCTGGCCGTTATTCCACTTTCCCGTACCATGGGATTTTGATTATATTTCGACAGAACATCTTAACCTGTCGTATGAATCTCTTTTCCCTTCGCTTTTGTGTGTCGTGTCTTTTGTCGATTGTCCTGACTCCGGCTATCACGGCACAGGATGTCACTGTGCGATCCATTCTTCAGCCGTCTGCTACTGTATGTGGCGGCGAGGTATTGCCGGTTGTCGTGGTAGGTAATGAAGGAACCACAAATCTTCAGTATTTCCGGGTCAACTATGAATTGGACGGCACGGTCGTTGCCAACTTCACTTGGGTGGGCGTGCTAGAACCCGGCCATTCCGATACAATTTCGTTTCCTACATTATCTCTGGGGCTTGGTGTGTATTCGCTCAAGATCTTCACCTCTGATCCCAATTTTCTCATGGATATGAATCCCGCCAACGACACCCTCAACCGCACGTTCGAAGTGACTGAATCGATTGGGGTAGATCCTCCCTTTCGGGGAGATTTTGACCAGAGCGGTTTTCCCTACGACGGATACATCCTCAACAATCCCGATGGGGCAACGACCTGGGAGCGAACAGAACAAACGGGCTTTCTTGGGACAGGAGCGATTTACATGAACAACTACAACTACAACGGAATCGGCCAAGAGGATGAGTTTACCCTGCCGGGGATCAATCTCTCGAAACTGGATAAAGCTGGCCTGTCTTTCTATGCCTCTTATGCTCAATACGGCCTGAATTCAGGCTTCGCCGATACGCTCGAGGTATATGTGTCCGGAGATTGCGGTGTTACGTTTGAGCGGGTGTACCAAAAATATGGGGAAAATCTGGCTACGGCTCCAGCGACCACCAGTGAGTTTTTTCCCCGTGGTTCATTCGACTGGCGAAAAGAATGGGTTGGCCTGTCGGATTATTTCGAGGCGACCTTTCTGGTGGTCAGGTTTCGGCATGTGAGTAACTATGAAAACAACCTATTTCTGGACAGGATTCGTTTAGAGAAAATCTTCGCCCTGGATACGGAAGATGAACTGGCTTCTCGGGTTCGTCTGGTAGCTTTTCCCGACAAAACAACCAACCAAATTGAAGTAAGCATTCAGGCTGATCTTCCTTCAGGAACTGCCGATCTGTTGCTCACAGATATTCATGGACGCACGTTGCACCGCATTGAGAATATCACACTAGCCGGACAGCGCGAAATTTCGATTCCTGCTTCCACATTGACATCTGGTGTCTATTACCTTCGCCTGCAGAGCAATCAACGAGCCTACGCCAAACCCATACGCTGGTGATTCAGGCGACTTGTATTGGCTGAACAAAAGCGAGACGCTGAAAAACTGGAGCCTCGCTTTTGTTTGTAAGCTCGCGCTGTTATGATCTGTTGGTCAGGCTGAGAAAAAAGTAGCCAGCAACGCCTAAAGCTGCTATCAACAGGGCAAACTTGAGCAACGGGGCTACAATCCAGCCGACAACGAGCAAAATTCCCACAGGAACGGCAATTTTGCTCCACAAAGGGAGCTTCATGTAGCTCTTGAACATTGGGTGTGAAAAAATCTTTTGAAGCATAACTCTAAGAAGTTGTTTTACCCTATTATACCACTTTTCTCGGGAAAAAGTTCCATGAATGAGGGCGATACCGGACAGATAGCTCTCTTTGGACAAAGAAAAACGACCGTCTTGGTACCAAGACGGCCGTTATGATTCAGCGTTGAAAAATCCTGTTTATTCCACAGAGATTTTTCTCAGTACGCTTCCGTTGTCAGTCGTTAGCTTCAGGGTGTAAACACCTGAAGGGTAGTCGCTTACATTTACAGGCTCAATCAGAGTAAGGACAGTGTTGAACTCGCGGCTGTACACGATGCGACCAGTTTGGTCATACATGGCAACTGTTACACTCTGAGCGCGATCCAGCTCAATCTCAGCAAATACTTCGCTGTTGGCCGGGTTAGGATAAGCACGGAAGGAAGCGATGCCGGAAGGCAGTTCATCCTCAATGCTGGTCGGCCAAACATTCACTAAATCAGACGTGAAGGTCCTGATACATCCTTCAGAGTCGGTCACGATGACATTGTATAGACGTCCACCAGATACATTGGAGATGGTTGTTCCAGTAGAATTGGTGGGGTCATCCCATTGGTAGGTGTAAACGCCAGATCCACCGCTCACCTGAATGCTCAGGGTGGCATCACCGCTACCGGAGTCATCGTCTTCAATCACGATGGAACCAGTCAGGCCTGTGGGTGTACATGGCCCAAAGTTACCACGGATTGCCAGAACGACTTCGTTGGTAGCCTGTTGCCAGGCACCACCGCCGATGTTGTCGGCACGGAAATAGAGAACGCCTTCCGTAAAGATCCCGGCTGTCGCGATCAGTCCGATGTTGTCAGTCAACTCGTTGACCCCAATGAAGAAATCACCTGGAGGCAGTGGCTGAGGATTTGGACTCACTTTCAGCGTGATAGCCACACCGTTGTCTGCATCATCCTGCGTGAAGGTATAAACCTCTGTGTTGGCAATAGGCGAGTTTTGTGGTCCTCCTGTTGCCGGGTTGGCGGCATAAACGGAGGCAAAAACAGTCTGCCCTACTGGCGGAGATCCGAAGAGCATAGTAACGGATGTCAGATAGTCAGTCTGCTGAAGCGTGAGGGCATGAGCCAGAACAGCGTTTTGTCCGGCACCTGCACCTACACCAAAGTTGGCGATTGCTCCTCCCTGGTCGCGACCCAGGGTCGAGTCAGTAACAAACACACCGTAGAAAGCAGAGTCATTAGAGGTGTTTTCGTCTTGCTGAGCACCTGTGCTGGCATAGATTTCTGCGAAATAAGCACCTGTATCGGTTGGTGTCCACGGACCGATGTTGAATGTTCCGCTGCCCAGAGAAGGAATGTTACCGATAGGAGCAGAACCTGTGTAGGTTGTGGAAAGTGTTTCCAGGTCGGTCACATCTACATCAACAGTAGCAGCGGAAATAGCGGTCTGTCCGAAGTTGCTTACTTCTCCTGAGAAATTATAAGCAGGAATCTGGTTGGATGGCACGATAGACAGTCCAGGAACAAGGTTCGCTTCTACCAGGTTAGCATCAATCTGGATAGGGGAGAAATCCAGCTCGTATCCAAACAGCGCGTTGGGAGTTCCCTGAGCGAGTCCGCCAATGGTGTTTTGGCCTGTTACCAATCCGGTTGTGATGAACAGACCACCAGCGAGAGCATTGGAGAGACCAAGGTCGCCAGCTACATCAAAGCTCACGCCTGTCCATGTTCCGGCAGGTAGAGAGAGCTGAGAAATCACCGCGTCAGATGGGCTACCCGACTGTTCGAATACCCACAGGTAAGGACCGCCAGTACTGACGGGGTCGTAAGCCGCCCCATACATACCAACCCGGCCATGTGTGGCTTCAGAAATGGTGGAAAGGGTAGCACCAGTTTTGCTGAGAACAACAATGTCTGAGGTGAAGTTACCGATATAGAATCCACCATTGCCACCGTCAAGGGTGGGGTCGTAGGTCAGGAATCTGGAGCCAACGTTCGCACCTGCACCAGTGATGGTGATGGTGCTGATCAGTGCCTTTGTTGCAGGATTGACTTCAGCGATTTGGTCATTGGCGAGCCCGAGGAAGAGGCTGGTACCATCTGATGTGATGGAACGTACACCTGTAACAGAAGGAATTGTGAAGATCTCAATAAGCTGCCCGGTCGGGTTCAGGCGTGCCAGTGTGTCTGAATTCCATTTGGAAACCCAGAACTCAGTGCCTGTCCAGAATGCTCCTGCATTGGAAAAGTAGCCAAGGGTGTCAGACACTGAATAGGCAAACTGTGTATCCCACATGGCATCCACTGCGACTGTTCCACCTTTGTCGTCATTGTTGGTGGTTTCTGTCACCGGGGCCTGCTCAGCCTGAGCAGCTTCGACCATGTCCGCGGGCACATGTCCTTTGAGAGTCAGTGTTTTTACTGGCAGCTCAGAATAATTCTGCCCCATGGCTGGAGTCAGCACCATTCCAGCTACAGCAAACAACAGCATCGTTTTGTGAAGAAAAGTTTTGGTCAGGTTCATACTCTTTGGTTTTGATTATTAAAGCCTGGCAAGATGAAATAGTATCGCCGTCGGAGGGAAAAACCCTACTGCCCCCTTCGACTTTTTAGTCGTAGGAATTGGGTCTGAGATCATTGGCTCTGACCAAGTTGGCCGTTGGTCAACCATCGCTAAGTCAGATTCTAAGTGGGTGGAGTAGTTCGTTTTTCTGTTTGAAAGAGGAAGTCAATTTCCATTATGATCCACCTCGTTGGGCTCAACAATAGGTACAATTCTAAGGAAATTGACCGGATAATCAAATCTCTTTGTTTTTCTCACCGACCTGTTTTCTGTGGTTATTTCAGCTCTTCCGGGGCACTTATTTTTTGATGATCATTTTCCTGACCATCCCGCGATTTTCCTGGTTGATACGGATCAGATACAAGCCTTCCGGAACCTGGTCTCCCAGATCGATTTTTTCCCTGAAAACTCCCGAA
>CAZLKP010000095.1:0-12444 GCA_964560095.1 uncultured Bacteroidia bacterium | reverse complement strand
GCCCTCCTCAGTGTGACAGTGCTGGCCGACGATTGTGCTACAGCCGATGCCCTGGCCACAGCCTTTATGGTCATGGGCCAGGAAAAGGCCAAGGAATTCATCGCTTCTCACACGGACATGAAGCTGGATGCGTACTTCATCACCTCCCTTGCCCCCGGCAATTATCAGATGGAAATGACTCAAGGAATGAAAGAGCGGGTAGAAGCAGACGCCATGTGAGAATTGGACGGCGGCAACATGGCAAATCTGGCTTATCTGGCCGACATCGGCAAGGTTCCTGCGCCGCGTTCCAGCCGAATCATGGTTCCGGTGCCGATACCGATGAGTTTTTTCAGGGCAGCTTCATAGCGGGGGTCTGCGCCCGGCATAAACACCGCATCTACGGCGATGCGATCATATGCCAGCCCCTCTACCACAGCAGCCAGCGCCTGATCGTAGCGGAAGCCACCGTCTGATACCAGCACGATGCGTGGCACCCCTCGGGATGACCGGGCGGTGAAGGCAGCCTGTTCCATCGCGGGCAGTACGTCGGAATCGCCACCGCTGTTTATCCAGCCGCTTTGATTCAACACATCCTGGTAGTCGGCAGCAGAAACATCCTGAAGAAGTAATTCGGCAGTATCGGAGAAAGTGATCAGGGAGATGGAGTGATCGCCTGGTTGCCGGGCTACCCAGGCCGCCAGGGCCTGGCGGAAGAGTGGCAATCGATGGGACTCCCGCATCGAGCCGGAAATATCCACTACAAATATCCAGGAAGTAGGATCGCGATAGGCAACCGAAGCTTCGGGCAATCCCAGTGGCCGAAAGGCCGGAAGCCGACCTACATCAGGATGGCAATAGGTGCCGCTTGTTTCCCAAAATTGGAGCAGGAGCTGGGTCAGGCTTTCTGTACCGCCGCTGGACCGTGGCACAAGCACGTGGTTATACCACAGATAGGTTCTGGACCAATCGGTATGAACAGCCCTTTCGGGATATCCGCCATTGAGCCATCGGTCAGTATCTTCGAGCAGCAGCTCGAACACCCGCTCCCAGCGCCGCCAGATGGCCTCCTCGACAGATCCGCCTCTTTTTTCGGAAGATCGCTCCCAGGCTTTGCGTCGCTGACGAGCCTGTGACAGCCAGCGGCCCGCTTCTTCCACCCAACGTTCGGTATCCTGCCTTCTTCCAGTTTTTATGCCTTCCATCAGTTGCCAAGCCTGATCCATACCTTCAGCAAAATAATTTCTGGCCAGAGCTTCGGGAGATGCGGAGGGATAGCGGTGTATCCTTCTGGCAGCGGCTTGCAACTGATGTCGCAGGCGGTCTATCACAATGTTGGCGTCTTCGACGGCAATGGCCAGTTCGTGGAGGCTGCTAAGCGCCTTGTGCGGGTCTTGATGTCTCAAGGCAAACGCTTCGCGGTCTGTTCGGTTCACGGTTTGAGAAAGAAGGTCCAGCATGCCCAGTTCCATCTGGATCGAATCCCGGATACCAGGCGGGAGCGCATCTGCATGATTCCACCAGATGTTTTCCCAGAGATGGGGTTCTATGGCCTGCCAGGCAGGAATCTGGTCTGGTTGTTTGCCGATCAAAACCAGATTAATGGCTTCCCAGCGGCTCAGATTGTCTAACGCCTGCTGCTGTTGCTGACAGCCGATCATTGTAGCCGCCCACAGGGCTGAATCTGGGTCAGGTGCCGCCTGGGCACCAACCCCAATCATCCAACAACCGATAAGCAATCCTGTGACCTTCATAGATTCGCAATTTTTTACGATTTATCGGAATTTCAATTTCAATTATTCGGAGTTTCTTGCGTGAGAAATGGCTGACGGTCGAAGATCGAGAGTGGAAATTTGGGCCCTTCGACTCCACTCAGGACACCGAGAATCAGGAAAATACCTCCATACCTTCCCGACCCACTGCCTTTGCCCCGAGGCAATGCCTAAAACAGGGTTTCTTCCTCTTTCCCCCATTCCCCTATTCCTCCGCTCGCATTCCCCCATTTCCCTTCGCTTTTCTTATCTTTGCCTATGGTTCAGGAAACAGGTCAAATTCTCATTTTGTCAGCGCCGAGCGGAGCCGGAAAAACCACATTGGCAGGCAAGGTACTGTCTCGTTTTCCGCGATTCGAATTTTCGGTGTCGGCTACGACCCGCCCGCCAAGGCCTTACGAAGAGGAGGGAATTCATTACTATTTTTTGGATCTGGAGACGTTTCGGCAAAGGATCAACGAAAATGGATTCATTGAGTGGGAGGAGGTATATCCGAACAGGTTTTACGGCACACTGAGGTCCGAAATTGACCGGATCATTGGCAAGGGGCATTTTCCGGTGCTAGATATTGATGTGGAAGGCGGGGTGAATGTGAAACAGGCATTTGGGCTCCGGGCGGTGTCGGTCTTTGTCCGACCGCCGGGAATGCAGGCGCTGGAGGAGCGCCTTCGCAAGCGAAAGTCAGAATCTGACGAAGAGATTCACGCCCGGCTGGAGAAGGCTGCTCATGAGCTCACCTACGCCGATCAGTATGATTTTGTGGTGGTCAATGATAAGCTGGACGAGGCATCCCGGCAGTTGGAATCCATTATCCGCCAGCGATTTCTCCAACCCGATATCACAGAATCTGCATGACAAACATTGGTCTTTTCTTCGGATCCTTCAATCCCATCCACGCCGGGCATCTGATTTTGGCTCAATCTACCCTCAACGTCACTGATCTTGACAAGGTGTGGTTGGTGGTTTCGCCCCAAAATCCCTTCAAGCAGAAAAAAAACCTGCTTCCTGAATACGATCGCCTCAAAATGGCAGAACTGGCACTAGAAAACAATCACGACATCCTGGTCTCCAACGTTGAGTTTTCCCTTCCCAAGCCTTCTTACACTATCGATACGCTCACCCATCTGAGTGAACGCTACGAAAGTTATCGCTTTTCCATCATCATGGGCGAAGATAATCTGCGGCATTTTCACAAGTGGAAAAACCACGAAGCCATTTTAACATACTACCGGATCTTCGTTTATCCCAGGATTGATACGCCTCCGTCTGCGTTTCTGGATCATGACAATGTGGAAAAATTTGAAGCGCCCCTGCTGAATATTTCTGCCACCTACATTCGGGAAACTGTCAGGGGTGGTGGATCGGTACGCTACATGGTGCCGGAGCCCACCTATGCGTATATTGAAAAAAACGGCCTTTTTCGCTAAATCCTTGACGGTATGAAATCCTCCATTCCCAACATTCTGACGGCCTCCAACCTGTTTTGTGGGGTTCTGGCTTTGGTGATGACCTGGGAGGGAAATCTGGAGGTGGTGGCGGCGCTTCTGGTAGCTGCCTTGGCTTTTGACTTTTTTGATGGCTTCGTGGCAAGAATGCTCAGGGTGGATTCTCCGGTGGGAGAAGAGCTGGACAGTCTGGCGGATGTGGTGAGTTTTGGGGTGGTGCCGGGCATGATCATGGCCCGGTTGATCCGGGAGAGTAGTGGAGCGGGATTCCCGGAACCCGAGATGTGGCAATTGGGGCCTGACTGGCTTTGGATGGTGGGGCTGCTGCTGCCGGTTTTTTCTGCTCTAAGGCTGGCCCGGTTTAATCTTGACACCAGAGCCGGAAGCCATTTTTATGGCCTCCCAACGCCTTCCAATACGATTTTTGTGCTAGGGTTGTGGTTTTTGATTGGGAGAAATACTTGGGGTTTTGCAGAGGTGATAACCCCCTGGGTGCTCTCCGCGATCACCCTGCTCTTTTGCTGGCTGATGATCGCGGATGTGCGGCTGCTGGCGTTAAAGTTTCAGCATATCCGGTGGCGGGAAAATGGCTATCGCTATGTTCTGATTCTGGGGAGCATTCTTTTCATCATTCTGATGGGGCCGGGCGGGCTTTCGTTCATCATTTTGTATTACCTTGGCCTCTCAATCGTTAACAACCTTCGGGAAACCCGACATCCTGCAGGAAGGCTGAGATGACCGGGCCTGCCATCAGCAAGAGACAGAGACATGAAATTCAAAGCGACCATTCACATTATGCCCCGTCCTGAGATTCTGGATCCGCAGGGAAAGGCGACGCTTCACGGTCTTCACAGCCTAAGTTTTTCGCAGGTAGAGCAGGTGAGAATTGGCAAACAACTCGAAGTGACATTGGAGGCTGATGACGCCGATGCTGCCCGGCAGTCGCTGGATGAAGCCTGCCGCAAGCTTCTCGTCAACCCCGTGATTGAGCAATATCAGTTCGAAATTACTGCTGTTTAGCTCCACTCTTTTACCTCCCGGTGGTGAAATTCCCAGGGATGAATCAGGTGTGGTTGTCGCTCAATCCAGGCTTCTGGGTACTGGTCAGCCTGTGTATGATCCTGCCATTCATCCGGATGCATCGCATCTATTTCCAGCAATGTCACCCACCCTCCTTGCTGTCGAATAAATTCTAGGAGTTCATCCCGATAGGCTTGCTCATACCACGGTCCCTCTATGAGAAGAGGAAGTCCTTCCTTGCCAAACACCGAAACAAAATGCCGGGCAGACCGGAGGTGATTGCTTCGGATATGCTGGCTCTCGGCGGGTAAAGTTGGCAATTCGAAGGAAGCATGACGAAATGCGGGAAACTGATCCCTGACCGTTACATCTGCGCGATGTCTGCCGCGAATGAGTGGAATCACAGCCTGAAAGGCTGCCTGGCTCTGTTCTGGGAAACCGTCCCGGCTAAGTAACTTCTTGATCAACGGAAGGTTACGCTGGCGATAGGCATACCAAAGGGCGTTTTTTTTCTGCACGCCAGCTGTGCTAAACGCTTCCCGGATCTGGCCAAAGCTGCCCATTTCGTATTCGACCCTGGGCACAATGACCTGAAGAAAACGGTCGATGATATCATAGATGATGTGCGGATCGACACAGATGCGTCCATGGAGGTCAAACCAGGCAAATTGCCCGAGCAGGCGGAGATCGACACGGGTGGCCAGCAACTTGTACTGCTCGATAGAGGCTCCCCGAAGGCCCAGTTGCAGGGGGGCACTATGATAGCGCACCAGCGACAACACCTCTTCGCGCTCCTCAGGGCTGAGTAGAGACTGATGAACCAGAAGATTGCGAGCGATAGGTACACCGGCAGCTTCATGGCCTCTGGCACTCCATTTCCCGACCCAACGGGTAACCACCGGCTTCCCGAGATCGTGAACGATGCAGGCCCATTTCAAGATATTTTTCCGGCTTTCTGAAAGCACAAACTGCTCGTGGTGCTGCTCAAACTGGGAAAGAACCAGACAGGTATGGTTATATACTGACCCCTCTGCATGGTATCGCGGATTTTGTGGGGTTTCCTTCATTTGATCCTGCAAAGGATCGGGCAGTGGTAGGGAAACCGCTTCAAAGTCATCGTTCATATTGGGAAAAGCATCTTCATCTCACTGTTCCGGGTCGTCATTGTCCGGAATGTCAATTTCTTCTTCCTCTTCTAAAACCGGAATACTGGTGTCTGCTTCCTCTTCCATCATCCGAAGAATATCGGCCTCCAGTTCGGCCTCCAAGTCGAGCTCGTCACTGATATCCAGCTCTTCTTCCCATGCTTCGCGCTCCTCGTCGGGCCAGTCTTCGAATCCATCATTGATGTCAGACCAGTCGTCGATCAGATCATCTGCCGTGTCAAAAAAGAGCTCTTCTTCCATGGGGAGGTACATCTCTTCGTCGTTTTGGTAGGATTCGTTGAACACCATCTTGAATTCTACCCTTCGATTCGTGGCTTTGTGTTCTTCCCTGTCGTTGGGCACAAGCGGGCGAGTTTCGCCGTAGCCTACGGAGGTGACTCTGCCTTCTTCAAATTTCCCCCTTCGCATGATATAGTCCTGGATGGAATTAGCCCGCTCTCTGGAAAGGCGCATGTTGCTTTCATCACGACCATCGGAATCGGTATGGCCTTCCACCACCAGATCAAACATGGGGTAGGTCTCCAGAAACCGGACAATGTAATCGAGCTTGGGTCGGATGCTGGACTTGAGTTTGGCAGAGTTGGAGCCAAATTCCAGCGACTCAAATACGATGGGTTTATCCTGACTAATGCTCTGTGTGAGCATCTCAAAGGTGGTGTCGCTGTTCAAGACAAAGTCTTCGCGAATGGTGAGGAAATTTTCGCCAAGGACATAAATGCGGTAGCGGTTGTTATTGACCAGGTCGAATTCAAAGTAGCCGAATTCATTGATTTTTTTCGGAGCCACCTCCACACCATTTTCCAGATCCACAATCATGACCGTGCCCTGGAGGGTATAACCGGACACCGAATCGACCAGCAGACCTCTGAGCTTGGCAATCGCATCCGGGCGGGCTTCCATGGGCATGGGAAATGACCAGATGTCAAAATTTTGATCTACATGGTCCAGATCTCTGTCCTGGGCATTGGAGTAAAAGATGGTTTTCCCTTGGCCGTCAATGGAGAAATAATATTCGTTTCCGGAAGTATTGACCAGGGGGCCCACATTTTTGGGAGGTTCCCAATTGACGCCAATGTAGCGGGATTTATAGATGTCGTAGCCGCCAAAATTGCTCAGGTGGCCGGTGGAACCGAAGTATAGCGTTCCGTTGATTTTGTGAAAAAAGGGTGTGACCTCGCTTCGTGGCGTATTGACAATGGGGCCGAGGTTCTGGGCAGGTCCCCAGCGGTCGCTTTCGCCCATCTGAGTCATATACAGGTCCGTGCCACCAAAGCCCCCGGGGCGGTTGGAGGAAAAAAACAAGGTTTTGCCGTCTGCGGAAATGTTGGGTTGCGAATCCCAGGACTTGGAATTGACATTTTTGCCGAGGTTGTGAACGCCAATCCATTCGCCCAGGTCATAGGTAGCCTGATAAATATCGCAATCACCCAGCCCGTCAGGAGATTTACAGCGGGTGAAATACAGGGTTTTGCCATCAGGCGAGAGGCAGGCAGAGCCTTCGTTGAATTGGGTGTTGATGTCGTCGCTGAGTCGTTCGGCAGGCCGCCAGGTGCCGACCATGAAGTCTCGCTCGGAGAAATAGAGCTCCTCATTAAATTTCTCAAACGGATCGACAAATTGTTCCTTGATTTTCCCGGAGGTATCGCGGCGGGAAGTAAAGATCAGCACCGAGTCTGACGGGTGCATGAAAGGTGCGTAATCGGCATCGAGGCTATTGACTGCTTTGCCCATGCTTTCCAGCACATTTTTGGGCATGATAAACGGGTCGAGGCGCTTCCGTAGCTCCAGGAGCTTTTTGTAATCATCCACTGGGATCCAGTCGCTGGCTTGCGGCGCCTTGATTTCAATGAGGGTAATGCGTCTTTCTTCGTTGACCTCATAGTTGAGCCTGAGGGCGGCAGCCCCGAGTCTGTGTACTTCGGCTAGTTCGTAGAAAAAAATGGCTCCCAGCGTATCCCCCAGTTCCTGCTTCACATGACCGGCTTCCCAAAGCAGATGCACATCCCGCTGAAAATTCTCTATGCCAAACTCGCTGATGTACCGCTGAAGGGCAACATCCAATTGCATCGGATCGCTCAACTCTCGGATTTCCTGTAGCCGATCGAGCCCCTTTTCGTCCTGGAAATAGGTAATCTCATTGATATTGGGAAACATGCGCACTTCACCGTAGCCAGCCAGCAGATCTTCCTGCGTCTTAAGCAGAACAGATCGTTGCTTGACAATCTGATCATCAGAAACAGGAGCTTCCTCCGGTGTTTCGTCAGGTTGGGCCATCAGGGGGGCAAAGGTCTGAAGAACAACCAGGATGCCGATGAGGAAAGTATTCTGCCACATCACATTGAATTCATTAAATAACGGGACGGGTTTGAAACCACGAGTAAAAATAACCCATAAATCCCCTCCATTCACAACGAAATCATTTCGGAAATCTGAGATTCTCTCCATTTATTCTGAAAAATTCCTCTTATTCTTGCCTTGCCTCTCCCTGTCAGATCGCCAATATTCTCAACGATATGAAACGCCTTTTACCCGTTTTGATGTTCTTTGCCACGCTGCTGATCGCCTGTGATCGCGCTGAAGTACCGCCTGAGATTGACCGTCGTCAAATCCAAATCGAAACAGATAAAGCGGCATACACTCCCGGTGAGTCGGTCTTTTTCTCTGCTAACAGAGTAGCACCGGATGGGGCCCGGGTTCGTTACAAGCACCTCAACGACGTGCTACAGGATGTGGCATTTGCCGATCGAAACTGGTCCTGGCAGGTATCGGGCACCGATTTTCAGGGTTACATGGTCGAAGTGTACAGCGAGCAGCAGGGAGAAGAAGTGATCCACGGAACCATCGGGGTGGACGTGTCCTCCGACTGGACGCGCTTCCCCCGATATGGATTTCTGTCCAAATTTGGCACCAATGAACCCATTGAGACAGTTATTGACAACCTGAACCGGTATCACATCAATGGGCTACAGTTTTACGACTGGCATTTCAGGCATCACAAGCCTTTGCCCCTGAATGGAGGCACCCCTGCATCGACCTGGCAGGATATCATCAATCGCACCATCTCCTTCCAGACGGTGAGTCAGTATATCGACGAAGCCCACGATCACGGCATGGCAGCCATGATGTATAACCTGGCTTTCGGGGCCACCAACACCGCCGCCGCCGATGGCGTGGAACCCGAGTGGTATATCTTCACAGATGCTGCTGCGACCAATCCAGACAAACACAGCCTGCCTCAACCGCCATTTGTGAGTGACATTTTCCTGCTGGATCCGGGCAACAGTGCCTGGCAAACCTACCTTGCCGACCGCAATGAGGAGGTCTATCAGGCGCTGGCCTTTGATGGATTTCATATCGATCAACTGGGAGACAGAGGCACGGTGTATAATTTTCAGGGCAATCCAGTGAATCTCACTACGCGCTACAAGCCGTTTGTGGAGGCGATAAAAGCACGCCACCCGGATAAAGTCTATGCGTTTAACGCGGTAAATCAGTACGGACAGGGGGCCATTGCCACCAGCCCGGTGGATTTTACCTACACTGAGGTCTGGGGGCCGAATGACCGATATGAAAATCTGGCAAATATCCTCAATACAAATCGTGTATTTGGGTCGGGGAAAGGCTCTGTGCTGGCCGCCTATATGAATTACGATCTCGCCGAAAATCCGGGATCCTTCAACACACCAGCAGTCCTGCTGACTGACGCCGTGACTTTTGCCTTTGGCGGCGCTCATCTGGAGTTGGGCGAGCACATGCTCGGCAGGGAGTATTTTCCCAACAACAACCTGAGCATGCCTGCCGATTTGAGCGAATCTCTGGTCAAATATTACGATTTCCTGGTTGCCTACCAGAATGTGCTTCGGGAAGGCGGGGACTTCAACCATCCCACTGTTCAGAGCAATCGAAATCTGGCTCCCTGGCCGGCCAATGTGGGTGAAATCGCGGTGATCGGCCGCGACCTGGGCGATAAGCAATCGCTGCAACTGATCAACTTTGTCGGGCTCAACAACCTGGAATGGCGCGACAACAGCGGTACCAAACCTTCCCCTGGCATCGTGACAGACATCGAGATCACCCACAGCGATTCACGTACCGTGAAGGATGTGTGGGTTGCTTCTCCGGATCTGGATGGCGGCGCCAGTCAGTCATTGTCATTCACCCAAACGGACGATCAGATTCAATTTACAGTTCCAGAGTTGCAGATCTGGGATCTGGTTGTGATCGAATATGAGTAGGAGAATGGTTGGTTCTGGTGGTCTGTGGACCCGCTGATTTGTCGTGAGTGTAAAATGAGGGAAGTCTTAGTGCTCTGTGAATCACTTTCTACATTTTGTATTACTTGCCGAGGCTGAAAAAGAATTCCTTTGTCTCAGATAATTACACCAATCCTTTCATTATGACAATCGATCAATCCAAACCCGTCCTCGTTACCGGTGCTACAGGCTATGTTGCAGGATGGCTCGTCAAAAAGCTCCTGGAAGAAGGACTCACCGTGCACGCAGCTGTGCGCGCGCCCTCAAAAATTGAAAAGCTGACGCATCTTAACGAGATTGCAGCCAACAGCCCCGGTCAGATCAAATATTTCCAAGCCGATCTACTCGAAGAAGGATCTTATGCTGAGGCCATGGAAGGCTGCGAACTCGTGTATCACACGGCTTCCCCATTTTCCACAACTGTCGAGGATCCACAAAAAGAACTCATTGAACCCGCTGAGCAGGGAACAGCCAATGTTCTGCACCAGGCCAGCAAGACGCCTTCCGTGAAGAGGGTCGTCGTAACTAGTTCCTGCGCAGCGATTTATACCGATGCGATTGATTGCCAGCATGCTCCCGGTGGGAGGCTCACGGAGGAGGTGTGGAACACCACCGCATCGCTTGATTACCAGCCATACTCCTATTCCAAAACACTGGCTGAGAAAAAAGCCTGGGAGATCCAAAAATCGCAGAACCAGTGGGACCTCGTCACCATCAACCCTTGTCTGGTGCTCGGGCCTGCCCTGAATGCCAAATCTGTTACCTCTGAAAGCTACAATCTGTTAAAACAACTCGGCGATGGAACCATGAAAATGGGAGCTCCCAACATGGGCATTGGGCTGGTAGATGTGCGCGATGTCGCTGAAGCCCACTACCGCGCTGGATTCATGCCGCAGGCACAAGGGCGATACATCACCTGTGCCCATAGCACCAATTTTCTGGAGCTGGGCCTCACCCTTCGGCCGACATACGGCGACAAATATCCCCTCCCGAAGCGTGCGCTCCCCAAATGGCTGCTCATGCTGGTAGGCCCGATGGTAGATCCCGCTCTTACCCGTCCCTTTATCCGCAAAAATGTGAACGTGGAGTGGAAAGCGGATAACACCAAAATCCGGAATGAACTGGGTATGACTTTCCGCTCCATGAAAGAAACCATGAACGATTCTTTTCAGACCTTGATTGAGAATGAAATGCTGTGAGGGGAAGTCGGTTTTCGGTATGCGGTTAATTGGAGATAGTGGCTGCTTTTGTTTTGGGGGGAAACTGAAGAATGAAGGAACTGAAAAATAGAAGAAGCATCCCTTGCAGCGTGGGGTTGTGCTGGGGCGAGGGAAAAAAGGGGGTGGCCAGAGGAACCGAAGATCAGAGAAAAGAAGAATTGGATATGGCTTATTCCTTTGGGGAGCTTCTGCCCCCCTGAAGAAAAATCCTACCTTAGGGGAAAAGAATATCTGTTCATGCGCTTTTTATCCTGCTCCCTCTTATGCCTGCTGCTACCCCTTTGTCTTCATGCTCAGTACGATGCATACCGATTCAAGCGTGAGGTTCAGGGAATTGAATCCGGAGGCTGGTATCGAATTCCGGTGCCCCAGGATATGTTTTTCCGGATGCGAGATGATATGAACGATTTGCGGCTCATGCAGATGGGAACGGATACGGTAGATACGCCTTTTATTATTCACTCAGAGGGGTACAGCAAAAACTGGTCAGGTGTCGCTGTCAAAGAAGTAGCCAGCAGGACCGGAGCCTATGTGTTCAGACATGAAGGAAATGGACATCCCAACCGGATCCGGGTGGATGTTGCACAGCGAAATTTCGATGTAGAATTCTCCTTAGAAGGCTCCGAGAATCGCCTGGTCTGGAATCCGGTTTCATCCGGCGTGAGAATGATGGGTGTGGTGGAGCGGAATGTGAGCTATGTGATGAATGAAGCAGAGCTACCGGGATCTGGCTATACCTTCTACAGACTGGTCTGGGACGATCCTGAGGTCGAAGTTGATGGTGTCGCACTGGGCAGGGTAGCGGAAGATGCTGGTATCTATCAGCCTATTGGGTTTCGCGACTGGAATGTGACAACCGACACCGACAAACATCAGTCTGTGGTCGTGATAGATTTACCGGCGAGGGTTCCCGTATCGAAAATCCGGCTGGACATTGGAGGCGCTGATGGCGAATACATCCGGACCATGGATGCCCGATATGTGCGACAAACAATCACCGAAAATGATGGAGCGCAACGATATCTCTGGCGCGACTGGGACCGAAAGGTGCTGAGTTCGTTCGAAGAACCGGTGTTTCACTTCAGCGAGGTGCGGACCGACCACATTGAGCTCATCCTGTTTGATCAGGATGAGTTACCGCTGGCTATCCAGGGTATTCAGGTCTTTGGGCTAGCTTACGAACTGCGGGCCATGTGTGCCGGAGATGCCGCCTACGAGGTGATTTACGGTTCAGACAATTCGCGGCCATCGAGCACCTCCCGCACCCGGCCTCCTTCCAACATCCGAACAGCCTCATTAGGCCCGGAGGAGCTGATCCGCCCGCAGGATGCAGAAGAAAACACCGAAAATTCTTTGTTTGGGGAAGGAAAGCAGACGGAAGAAAATCGGACTGAATGGAAGGGCTTCCTGATCGGTTTTCTGGTGGCACTGGGAGGGATTTTTTTGCTGAGGTTCCTGATTCGAAGGTTCAGAAACCGGTCAACTCCACATGATGGGGGAGGCCAGGAAGGTAATGGAGGTTTCTCCTGAATTATACCGGGATCATGATAATGTCTCGTGGTTACTTTGAACCGAGAACCGAGAACCGC